>JBEKPA010000008.1:0-27712 GCA_049521195.1 Occallatibacter sp. | reverse complement strand
TTTTTCCGCAGCCTAGACCGAAAACAGAGATGCTGTACCCAGCGATGGTGGTCTCCCACCCTTGCGACAGACAAAAGTCGCAAGGATGGGGCACGGAGCTCTGGGGTACAGCAATCATGGTTCCGCTCTAGAGAGACAGCTCACTCTTCGCGGCTGTAGGTCGTCTTGTTCTTTTCCGCCTGGCGCTCCAGGGCGAGGTCGATGAGGCGCGTGATCAGATCGGTATAGCGGACGCCTGATGCCTCCCACAATTTGGGGTACATGCTGATTTCGGTGAAGCCGGGCATGGTGTTCACTTCGTTGACGAAGATGCGGCGCTTGCCGCCGGGCTCCATAAGGAAGTCCACGCGGGCCAGGCCTGAGAGGTCGCAGGCGCGGAATGCGGCCACGGCCATCTCGCGTGTTTTCCTCGTCTCGGACTGGCTTAGTTGGGCAGGGATAATAGGCACGGAGCCTTCGGAGAGATACTTCGCCTCGTAGTCGTAGAACTCCTTGCCGGGAACGATCTCGCCGACCACGCTGGCTTGCGGGTCGTCGTTACCCAGCACCGCAACCTCGAACTCGCGCGCTTTTGCTTTCTTGCCGCCCACTCCCTGCTCCACAACCAGCTTGCGGTCGTATCGGGCGGCCAGGTCGAGCGCCGGACCAAGCTCCTTGCGGTTGTGAGCTTTCGAGATGCCCACCGACGAGCCCAGGTTGGCCGGCTTCACAAAGACCGGGTACTTGAGCGCCGCCTCGATCCGGGCGACAGCTTTGCCCGGTTGCTTCTCCCACTCAGTTCTGAGCAGCGTTACGTGCTTCACAATCGGCAGCCCCGCCTGGGCAAAGAGCCGCTTCATCACGTCCTTGTCCATCCCCGCCGCCGAGCCCAGCACGCCCGAGCCGACATAGGCGATCCCTGCCAGCTCGAAGAGCCCCTGAATGGTCCCATCCTCGCCGAAGGTTCCGTGCAGCACGGGAAAGATCACATCCAGCATCGAGGCGGAGGGCCGAACGGCGTCCACCGCAAGCGCCGATCCCGAATCCTCCGCGCCGGAATCCAGCGAAGCGGCCGCGGCTGGCTCCGGCGCCATCAATGTGGGAATCCCGTCGTGCAGCAGCTTCGCCCCCGGCGTAGCCTCAGGATCGCCGGCCCGCAGCCGCCGCGCCACCGCGCTCTCGTCCCCTTCCAGCAGCCCACGCGCATCCCCGGCCGCTAGCCAGTGCCCCTCCTTGGTGATCCCGATGGGCGTCACATCGAACTTCTTCCGATCGATCGCCTTCAACACAGAGGCCGCCGAAAGCAGCGAAACCTCGTGCTCGCCGCTCCGCCCGCCAAACAGAATTCCAACCCGCAGTTTTTTCGCCATTTCACTTTGATTGTAGGCTCTCGACAAATGAAGAGCGACGCGCACAGCCCCTACTGGAGCCAAGTAAGGCACTTGAGAACGCCGCATTTCTTGCTCTTGAGCCGCGTTACTCCGCGGGCCGCGGTCCGGCCGCGTCCAGTATCCCGGCAAGCCCATGCGGAACCCTTCCGCGCCTTTCCAGTTCGCCGTTTTGCCGGCAGAGTGATCTCGCTACCGCTATTTCCTGTTCATCTTGGCCAGCAGACGCAGAATCTCGAGATAGAGCCAGACCAGCGTGACCATGATTCCAAAGGCGCCGTACCACTCCATGTATTTGGGAGCGCCGGACTGCACGCCTCTCTCGATGAAGTCGAAATCGAGCACCAGATTCAGCGCGGCGACGGCCACTACGATCAGGCTGAATCCTATCCCGATCACCCCGGAGCCGTTGATGGCGGCGAAGCGGACGCCGAAGAAGCTCAACAGCATCTCCAGGAGGTAGAAGACCGCGATGCCTCCAGTGGCCGCGACGACGCCCAGGCGAAACTTCTGCGTGACCTTGATCAGTCCCGAGCTATAGGCCATCAGCAGCACCAAGAGCGTGCCGAAGGTCAGGCTCACGGCCTGGATTCCAATGCCCGGATAGCGCAGGTCGACGACCGCCGATATGCCGCCGAGCGCCAGGCCTTCCAGCAGCGCGTAGACCGGCGCCGTCACCGGAGACCACTCCTTCTTGAAGACGGTGACCATGGCGCAGATGAATCCGCCCAGGAGTCCGGCCAGCATCAGCGGCGCCACATCCGCAATATCGCGCGTCTGCAGGAACTGGTGCCAGGTCCAGCCGGCGGTGGCGATGGCGCAGACCAGCAGAATGCCGGTCTTGTTCACCGTGCCGCTCAGCGTCATGCGGCTGGCCGCGTCGATCACGCCGCCATAAGGGCTATCGGAAAGGCCGTTGAAGGTATTGCTGCCCAGTGCTGGATTCGAGGTCTTGAACAAAGCCATTGCGTTCTCTCCCGGCAGATACTTTGAGCTGTCTCAACGACAGGGTATCACCGTCGGACCACCGGCGGGATCCAGTCCAAAGGCGAAATCAAAGCAGCGGTTCGCCTCTCACCCTTCGAGCATCCGCCGCGGCGGACGCTCGAAGGATGGGGCACCCACGATCCAGGAACTGTGAGGATGGATCAACTTGCCGATTCGGTTCCCAGCGCCTTCAGGCAGATCAGCGCCGCCCTGCCAAGCGGGTAGTAGTTCTCTCTCCGGCCCTCGATTCGATAGCCGTTCGCCTCATAAAGCCGGATCGCGGCGGCATTCTCCGCATCCACGTGAAGCCAGATCTGCCAGGCGCCCGCGGCGCGCGCCGAGCCTTCGACGCGGCGCAGCAACTCCCCGCCAATGCCCTGGCCCCGCCGGTCGGGAGCGACCTCTATGGTTTGAATGTACGCAACGACTCCGCTCCTGCACCCCAGCGACCAAGACCCGCCGCTGGGGACCCCGCCCCTTTCCCGCATCCACTCGACGATGGCGAAGCCGCACATCAACCCAGTCTGCTCCGCGATCCAGGTTGCCGCATTTCTGCTTTGAATAAGCCGGCGCATCTGCCCGCGGCCAAAGCGCATGGGCGGCTGGAAGCAGAGTTCCTCGATCGCGTAGAGCGGGGCGAAGTCCTCCGCTGTGTAGGGGCGGTAAAGCACAGCCCAACTCTAACGCACTATCTTCACATCTTGCGGAGCGGGGCGCGCGAAGCAAAAAGCCACCCTCGCAATCAGGATGGCTCTTTGCCTGCCTTCAAGCGCTTGGAAACCTAGACCTTCGCTTCCAGATCCGCAATCACGTCGAAGAAACGCTGGTCGAGGCGGCGGTTGGTGGCGATGGCTTCCTTGATGGTGATGTCGGTGATGTCGAGACCCTTGAGCACGGCGATCCGGCCCCATTTCTTGTCATGCACCATATCGATGGCATGCAATCCGTAGCGCTGTCCCAGCAAGCGGTCGTAGGCCGTTGGAACGCCGCCCCGCTGGGTGTGGCCCAGGTTCACGGAACGCGTCTCGAAGCCGGTCTTCTCCTCGATCAACTCGGCCAGCGCCTCGCCGATGCCCGACAGGCGCACATGGCCGAAGGAGTCCAGCTTCGCCGATTCGTTGATCACCTGGCCAACCTCGGGCAGATGGCAGCCCTCGGCCACCACCACCACGCCGTAGTGCTTGCCGTGATCGTAGTTGTACTTGAGCAGCGCGCAGACGTGGTCGATGTCGATCTCCTTCTCGGGGACCAGGATCACATGCGCCCCGCCGGCCACGCCGGAGGCATAGGCGATCCAGCCGGCATCGCGGCCCATCACCTCCACCACGACCACGCGGTTGTGCGAGTCGGCGGTGGTGTGGATGCGGTCGACGGCCTCGGTAGCGATCATGACGGCGGTGTCGAAGCCGAAGGTCTGGTCGGTGCCGCTGATGTCGTTGTCGATCGTCTTGGGCACGCCCACGCTGGGCACGCCGTTCTCGCTCAGGAACAGGGTTACCGACTGCGTGTCGTCGCCGCCCAGCGCGATCAGCGCGTCGATCCGGTTGGCCTTCAGAACCTCCTGAACCTTCTCGATGCCGCCGGGAATCTTCTTCACGTTGGTGCGCGAGGAGTGCAGGATGGTGCCGCCCCTCAACTGGATTCCGTCGGTGTTCTCGAGCGTGAGGGGAATGAAGTTGTTGTCCAGCACGCCGCGCCAGCCATTGAGAAATCCGATGAACTCATCGCCATAGTGGTTGATGCCCTTCTTCACGGCGGCATAGATCACCGCATTCAGTCCGGGGCAATCGCCGCCACCGGTCAGCAAAGCAACTCGCATCGCAAAAATCTCCTGATCGAAATGTGCGCGGCCGTTCCATGCGCTGGGAGTGCTGGCCGAGCCGGGAACTTATCCCTGAACTGTGCGCCTGGAACGGGAAGAATTCCCGGCCTCGACGCCTTAACCAGTGTACTCCGCCCCTGTAAAGCGAAATCGTGACCGCGCTCACTTTGCTTGGAGATCTGGCTTCGCGGTTCTTTCCTGTTTGGGAATAGCGCGCGAAGATGGTTCAATAAGGTATGCCCCATATGCCCGGAACGGGAGCGCTGTTGTTGCTGGCATTTGCCGGCCTGGTTGTCGCGGTTCTGCTGGTGCTGCTGCAGTTGACCCGGCTGGGATACCTGATCCGCGCCACCATCCCCGACCGGCCGCGGAGGCGTATGTTCATCGCCTCGCTATCATTCCTGTTCACCTTCGTGGGGGTCCGCATCCTCGTCCACCGGATCGCGAATCATGAGGGACGGTTCCAGTGGGTGGTCATTCATGGAACGCACATTCACCATCTGGTCTGGGGGATTCTGATCCTGCTGCTGGTGGGTTACGGCTGGCTGCTGGACCTGGGACGGTCGCACTCGCCGCTCTCCATCTTCCTCAGCCGGCTGATGTCGGTGAGCTACGGAGTGGGGGCCGCGCTGACCCTGGACGAGTTTGCAATCTGGCTGGACCTGGAACCGGATGCGTATTGGTCGCGCTCCGGGCGACTCAGCATCGACGCGGTTATCCTCTTCGGCGCCCTGCTGGCCGTGGGCGCCTGGGGTGCGCCATTCTTCCGCGGCCTGGGCCTCTTGTGGAGCAAGCGCGGCGCGATCGGCGGCAAGCTGGTCACGCCTATTCGCCGTGCGAGGTTGCTTCGTCCGCGTAAAGCTCGTCGATCACCGCCGCGTATCGCGCCGTAATCACCCGGCGCTTGAGCTTCATGGAGGGCGTCAGCTCCCCGTTGGCCTCCGTCCACTCCTCGGCGACCACGCGGAAGCGCTTGAGGGTTTCAAAGTTGGCCAGGCTCAAGTTCACCTCCCGGACAATCTCGCCGTAGAGGGCAACCACGCGGCTGTCGGCCACCAATTCGGCCCGCGACGCGGCCTCGATGCCACGCTGCTTTGCCCAATCCTCCAGCACGGCAAAGTTGGGCGAGAGTAACGCGCAGATGAACTTGTGCCTGTCTCCCACCAGCGCGGCCTGGCCCACCAATGCACTGTTCTTCAGCTTGTTTTCAATGGGTTGGGGCGCCACCATCTTGCCGCCCGAGGTCTTCAGCAGTTCCTTCTTGCGGTCGGTGATGTACAGGAATCCATCGGCGTCCAGGCGGCCGATGTCGCCGGTGCGGAACCATCCCTCCGCGTCGAAGCACTCGTCAAGCGCTTCGGGCTTCCGCCAGTAGCCGGCAAGGACCGACGGCCCGCGAACCAGCAACTCTCCATCTTCGGCGAACTTTAGCTCCAGGTTGGACAAAGGCATGCCCACAGAGCCCATGCGGTGCCTGAGGGGCGTATTCAGGGCTATGACCGGCGAGGTCTCGGTCAACCCATATCCCTCCCAAAGAGCGATCCCCACCGACGCGAACCACTCCGCGGTGTCGATGCCCAGCGGCGCGCCGCCAGGGACAAAGATTCTGACCCGGCCGCCGAAGGCCTCGCGCACCTTGGAATAGACCAGCCTGTCGGCCAGATTCCACATCCGCGCGGAGGGCTTGCGGCCATCGTAGACCGTATCGCGATGTACCGCGCCCACCTTCACCGCCCAGGCGAGCAGGCGTTTCTTCACTGGCGAGAGCCCTGCACGCCGCTCCACCTCCTGGCGAATCTTCTCGAAGACGCGCGGCACGCCCACAAAAACCGTGGGCTGAATCTGGCGCATGGCTTCGGGCAGCTTGTCGAACTGCGAGCAATAGGCCACCTGCACCCCGTAGGTGTACATGATGTAGTCCAGCGCGCGAGCCGTAATGTGCGACAGAGGCAGGAACGAGATCAGGGCGTCCGCGGGGGTGAAGTCGAAATCCGCGGGAGCATAGTTCTGGTTCGCGGCGATGTTGGCGTGGGTGAGGGCCACGCCCTTAGGCTCGCCGGTGGTTCCCGAGGTGTAGATCAGCGTGGCCAGATCCTTCGGCTCCACGGAGGCGACTAGGTCGTCGAAGACCGGATCGTGAGCGGTGCCGTGCGCATCGGCGCCGGAGAGTACATCGCCGAGCGCAATGGCTCCCTCCGGCGGCGCGCCGGAATCCATGATCAAAATGTGCTGCAACTGAGTCTGTTCGCGGACGGCGTTCAGCTTGTCGAACTGTTTGCTTGTGGAAACCACGGCAATCCGGCAGCCGGCGTCCCGCACCAGCGCCGCCACCTGCTCGCCGGTGAGCGTGGGATAGATGGGCACATCGACAGCTCCGATGGCCAGCGTAGCGAAGTCGGTGACCGCCCATTCCCAGCGGTTCTCGGCGATCAGTGCGATGCGGTCGCCCTTTTGCGCGCCCCAGCCGAGAAAAGCCCCGGCCAAAACCCTGACCCGCTGGTAAATCTGGTCTGAGGAGATGGGTTGCCATTGGCCAAACTTGTCCAGCCAGAGTATGGCGCGCGGGTTCCCGGCCGCGGCTACGCGGCAAAAAAGGTCGTTGAGGGTGGAGATCGAACCGGCAGGTGACATGGAATTAGACAAGGAAACGCGGCCATTCCTCCGGCGAGGCTAGTCGAAAGTGTAACAGCGCAGAGGGGTTGCGGTCCGCCAAATCTTCCGTTTTTTCCGCTTGAACCGTCCCCCAATAGGGCCATGCTCCATCCCTCTTTCGTTGCATCTGTAGCATTTCGCTAAACTCGCCGCGCGCGGCTTCCGGTCCGATTCGCCATTTATCCGCGCGTCGATGACGATCCCTTTGGCTTTCTGGAACGGCTCCAGGGTGGAGCCCAGGTCCGCCGCCTCCGAATTCGTTAACGGAGCCCACGACTCGACGGCGATGAGTCTGCTGCGCCTCGCGCGTGGTCACAAGGATCGCCCCCGGCTTCTTTCCGGCGCACGCCTGCTCCCCAAGGCCGAGCCGCAGCTCCTCGCCTGGGAACTAATCGGGAAGATCCGGCGTATTAGCAAACTATGCAATGCGTGGGTACATTAAGCTGGAGCGGGATGTGGCTGGCATCGGTGCCCAGCCGCCCCAGCGGCAAAGGCCTGTCGCCGGGCAGGGCGGCGCAGCTTACCATGGAGGCGCCGGAGATTGACGCCCCAAGGACGTCCGCCGCCGGTCGCGCACCGGGCAGCCAGGCCATTCCGGCAGCCGCCCACCTGGCGCGCGTGGAGGTAAATCCTCTGGAGACCGACTGGTCACACGTCGTCCGCCGCTGCATGGACGGGGATTCCGGCGCCTGGGCCGAACTGGTGCGCACCCACCATCGCCGTGTCTACGGGCTCTGCTACCGCTTCAGCGGCAATCCGGCCGACGCCGAGGATCTGACGCAGGAGGTCTTCCTGAAGGTCTATTCGAACTTGGCCAGGTTCGATACCGTGCGCGGCAGCCTTCAGGTGTGGATCACAACCCTGGCCCGTAACCTGCTGGTGGACAACTTCCGGCGAACCCGCAACCTGCGCTCGACCGGTTCGCTCGATGAGGGCTGGGAGTCGGCGGAGGAGCTGAAGCCCGTGGACCGGCTCACGGCCAGCGGTCCGTCGCCGCACGAGTCGGCGGCTCAGAAGGAGTTGGCAAAGATGGTGCAGAACGCCTTGGCGCGAGTCTCGGTGGATCTGCGCGAGGCGGTCATTCTGAGGGATTTGCAGGATATGGACTACAAGGAGATCGCCCAGGTGCTGGGCATTCCCGAAGGGACGGTAAAGTCCCGCATCAGCAGAGGGCGCGCGGAACTTGCGCGCCTGCTGGAACGTAATAAACGGGAGGTGATGTAAATGGCAGAGCGCACATTCATTCCGAGTTCTCCGGCCTGCGGGCAATGGGAGACATTGTTGGCCGATGCGCTGGACGGGCAACTCAAGCCCGGCGACGAAGCGGTATTCACCGCGCACATGGCTGTCTGCCCGGCCTGCGCGGGGCTGTTTGAAGATGCCCGGCGAGGCCGCGAGTGGCTGGATTTTCTCTCGACCGAGCCGGAGGTTCCCGCCGGGCTATTGGACAAGATACTTGCGCGGACTGGTCCGGGGCAGGTGGAAGGCTACACGCTCGCGGCGGGCGGCGGCAGCGTATTGCCGATGCCTGTTCGCTCCGCCCCGGTTTTCATTCCCGCCTGGCAGCGTCCCGGCTTTGTCGGCAACGTTCGCCGTTTTGCCGAGCCCCGACTTCTGATGACAGCGGCGATGGCCTTCTTTTCCATCTCCGTCACGCTGTCGGTGACCAACGTCCGCTTGAGCAACCTGCGCCTCGCCAACCTGCGCCCCGCCGCGGTGCGCTCGTTCATGGAGCGGCGCTTGACCATGGCCTCCACTCCGATCGTCCGCTACTACGACCATTCGCACTTTGTTTATGAGGTTCAGTCGGGGATGCGGGAGCTGCGCCGGGCGACACAGGTCGAAGAGAACGACACCCGGCAGACGCCGAACGAGGCCGCGCCGGGCGAATCCAAGCAAGGCCCCGGCCTCAAGCACGGAGGCTCCCCGGCGGAGGCTCCCCAGCAGTCGGGCAATCCGGTCGCAGGGCCGGCTCTCGACGATTCCACCGACTTTTATGAAACCTCCCTGACGCCGACTTCCCCGGCGTTTCAGGCTTGGCCCGCGCTTTCCGGCGGCTCCGCAAGGGCAGTACGGGAAAGGAGCACAGTATGGATTGCGTAAATCACAGCGGTGTAACCGCGGCGGCTTATTGCCAGAACTGCGGCAAGGCACTCTGCGCCGGCTGCGTGCGCAACGCGGCTGGAGGACAGATTCTCTGCGACACCTGCACCAGCGCCTGGCAGAACTTTCAACAGCCTTTCGTGGCCCCTCCGAGCGGGCCCAATCCCTCGACAGCCGGCGTGCTGGGGCTCATTCCCGGCGTGGGCGCCATGTACAACGGACAGTTCTTCAAGGGATTGGTCCACGTGCTCGTTTTTGTGGTGCTGGTCAGCATCGCCGAGTACCACGGGATTTTCGGCATCTTTATTGCCGCGTGGTGCATGTATCAGTCCTTTGAAGCCTTCCACACCGCCAAGGCGCTGCGCGACGGCCAGCCCCTGCCCGATCCCCTGGGATTGAACGAAGTGACCAACTGGCTGAATCTGGGCGGACGGCCGCGGTATCCGGACCCACCCGGCGCGGGTTCGCCACAGGCGAATCCAGGCGCAGTGAATCCTGGCCCCAATTCGCCGGGTGCAGCCGGGCAGGGTCCATACGCTGGAGCCTATCAGCCGCCGTATCAACAGGTTGGCTACCAGGCTCCGTTCGCGCCGCCCGCGGCGGGCATCGTCGATCCAGCGATTCCGCCGGGCGCGCCCCAGTATTGGCACCCCGTGTTCTGGCGGCGCAGGGAACCGGTTTTCGCAATCCTGCTGATTGGGTTGGGTTTGCTGTTTCTGCTGGACCAGTTGGATATCTTCAACGGCCGCCTCAAGGACTTTTTCTGGCCGTTGGCCCTGATCGGGTTGGGCGTCTGGCTGATCGTTCGCCGCGTTGGCGATTCACAAGGAGGTTCCAAATGAGCCGTTATATCCAGATTCGCCGCCTGCGCTTCCCAGCCTTTCTTCTGCTTGCGGGCGTGATCGCACTGCTTAATCAGATGGGCTTGATCGCGCACTTTTGGCATTTGTTCTGGCCGCTTCTGCTGATCATGATCGGGGTATTCATGCTTGCCGAGCGCGCCGCTTTGGCCGCCGAAGGAGGCTATCCGCCGGGTGCGTATCCGGGTCCGTTCTGTGGCCCTTATCCGGGAGGCCAGCCCTACCCCGGCGTACCCTATGCCGGCACGGTCGATCCCAATGCGGTTGCGGACGCTCCGCAAAACCCCGCGCCGGAACCCCCGGCCACTATCCCTGCCGACTCGGAAGAGTTCGGGAGTGATCTCAATGGAGGCCAATCATGAGCAGCATACCCCCAACTCCGCCTCCGGGCGGCGGCGCGCCGCCCCCGTATCCGCCTTACGATCCCAAGACCCAGTGGCGCGTCTACCGAGCGCAGCAGCGGGCCGCCTGGAAGGCCCAGCGCGATGCCTGGAAGGCCCAGAATCACGCCTGGAAGGCAAACTACGTAGCCGCCTATGGACCGCGCGTTCCCTCGGTCGTCGGCCCCATCATCCTGATCGGCATCGGCGTCGTCGCCCTGATGTTGGCCACGGGCCGCATCGCCGCCGGCGAATTCTGGGCCTGGTATGGCCACTGGTGGCCTCTGCTGCTTATCGGCGCCGGGCTGGCTCTGCTGGGCGAGTGGGCGCTCGATCTCCGGCGCGAGGCTCCCGTTCGCCGCTGCGGCAGTCTTGTCGGCATCCTCATCGTGTTCGCTTTCGTGGGCTTTGGCGCCGCCGGATGGAACAACTTCTGGGGCCCGTTCCACTCCCATTGGGGCGACCAGGGCGACGACTTCTTCAACATCTTCGGACTGCCCGAGCATAACAGCGACCAGCGGATCCTGACTTCGCAGATTCCCGCTAACGCCGCCATCGAGATTCAGAATCCGCGCGGCGACGTCAGCATCACGGCGGGCGACGGGTCGATCGTCCAGGTGCAAGCCCACGAAATGGCCTATGCCGACTCGGATGCGGAAGCCAAGAAGATCTTCGACGCCGAGGCGGCGCACGTAACCGTCAGCGGCAGCGCGGTGCTCGTCAAGTCCGAAAGCAACTCGAGCGGACGCATCAATCTCACCGTTACCGTTCCCAAGTCCGCAAGGGTTACGGTCAGCTCCGGCAAGGGCGACGTGATGGCCGCCGGCCTGGGCGCCGGCATCGGCGTTACCGCCGCGCAGGGAGACGTGCATCTGAGCGATATCAACGGCTCCATCCAGGCGCACTTGTCCAACGGCAAGCACGACTTCTCGGCCCACCAGGTGGACGGCGACCTCACCACCGACGGAGACATGAACGATTTCACCCTCTCCGAGATCAAGGGCAAGGTTACGCAGAGCGGCGAGATCCTCGGCGATGTGCATCTGGAGAACGTCTCCGGGCCGGTGCATCTGCACACCTCGGTGACCGACCTGCAAGTGGCCGAGTTGCCCGGCGACCTGACCCTCAACTCCGATGACCTGCGTGTCACCGAAGCCAAAGGACAAGTCCGCGTGGTAACTCACTCCAAGGACGTGGACCTGAGCCAAATCTACGGTGACACCTCCGTCGAAGACCGCGACGGCCGCATCGCCGTCGAGCCGGCAGGGAACTTCAGCGTGGATGCCAAGAACAGCAAAGGCGACGTCGAAGTGACGTTGTCGCCCAGCGCCTCGGCCACCGTGGACGGCCGCACGCGCAATGGCGATATCTTCACGGAGTATGGGCTGCCGATCGGCGGCGACGAGAACAAGACGGTCAGCGGGAAGATCGGCTCCGGCGGATCGAGGATCATCCTCAGCACCGACAACGGCGACCTGCGCATAAAGAAAGGCTCGGCCTTCCCGGCCATGCCGCCCGCGCCAGCCGCCGAAGCCGAGCCCAACGCGCCTCATCTGAAAGCGCCCAAGGCGCCGCCCGCGCAACCGGTCACACAATAGGACCGTCAACAAGCCAAAAGCAATGAAACGGAATAGGCGCGGGAGGCTTTCCCCTCGCGCCTATTCCGTTATGCGCGTATAGCGGCGAGGCCCCCCAGAGGTTCTACCAGACGAAAGGAGCCAGCCGAAAGCGCGTGCGCCGGCAGTACTCGGAATAGCCAGGCAGTTGCTCGCGCAGAACCTTCTCCTCATTGACTAGGATCCGTTGGAACCGGTTGTAGACCCGCTAGCAACCAGGATCGCAAAATGGAGATTCCGGTCTCCACCCGTCTCTGGTGTGGTGGTATGATCGCTTTTGATCAACGGAATCAACCGGGACAACGGCTAAGAGCAGAGCGTCACCGTGTTCAGGCGGCATCCAAAGATCGGGGCTCCCTTCATTCAGATTGGAGATGCGCAATGAGTGCCTTGCTCAAGTTGTTTTGGATGCTGCGATCCCCGGCTTTAGTGCTCATCGCGGCGTTGACGTTGGGTACCGTGGCCCTTGGCCAGTCCTCGAAGAAATCGGATCAGTCAAAAGCCGGGCAGGACGACAGCGCAACTTCCCGGAACCCAACGGAATTTGCGATCGAATCGGAGATGCTGACCTACACGGCAATGGACTCCGAAGGCGCGGCGGTTGCTTGTGGCATCGCACGGAACGTGGGCGCTGCCGACGATAAATGCACACCGCAAGCTATCGCAGGTCCGCCCATCGGTGTGGTGGCCGTCTCGTCACGGTCCGGCGCCCTTGCTGAATTTCAGCTCTGGCGCACGGACATCTCCACGATGGACATGCTCACGCTGCGTGCCAATCGCTACTGTCCTAAAGGTCCAATAGAGAGAGGGTCGTCCTCGTCTGTGGAGTCCCAGATTCTATCCATATTCCCAGAGAGCCAGGCAGTCTCTATTGCGCAGTCATTGCTTTCCGCCAGCGCAGAAACTTCTCCGCTGGAAGGAAACATCCTGGATCGGACCCTTGTGAATGACGTGGCAGGGCACTTGAGAGCGCTTGGAATCGATGTCGTCATCCCGGATACCTATATGCCGCTTTCACTGACCACGATCGACGTGACTCGCTCCCCGTTTCTTTCGAAGTACTTTGCCCTCATCAAGGCGCGCGGGTGCCTGACCCCGGTTGCGCCGGAAAAGACAGAGGAGATCCGGAGCGTCGTCCCGGGAGCAGCCGCTGAAGAATGTCCCCCGGGGAGAAAAGAGATGGACCTGCAGGCAGAGGCCGAAAAGAAGGCAATTACAGATGCAATCGACATCTTCCTGAAATCGCTGACCGAGCCCGAAACCCCTCCTGCGCCAAAGCAACAGGAGGGCGCCTCGGCTGGTCCACCAGGGCCTGTGATCTCTCATCTGAACGCCATTCTTAGAGCCGACGGCTTGGCGCAAGAGCTCGACTCGGCTTCGCCCGACGCCAGATCCGGCGCCAATGGCATCTGGTATGTGCTCTCGCTCAAGGCGCTGGAATCCGGTGGGACTCTGCTGAAGTCTGGAAACACTATACTGGGCACAAAGACCAGTTACAGCGGCGGGGCCGTTGGAACCTATGCGCTGTTCCGCCTGAATGGGAATCTTGCCTGCTCGGGAGTCTTCTTTAATTACGAGGCGCCCACGCTGACGAGCAAGATTCCAGGGCTGCTCCAGAGCGCTCAACAGCCGCAGCCGGGAAAACTGGTCGGTGGCTGCAGCCGCTAGCTAAAATGAGCCCCTGAATGGCAGCCGCTCACGGTTCCGTGTGCATGGCCGCCCGCTCGGCATGTGTGATCCGCCGCTTGGTCGCGAGCGAAATATGAAAATGACAAATGGGTATTAAGCCGCAACCCGCCGCACCCGCGCCCCAATCCGCGTAAAGACCTCCCACGGAATCGTCCCCGCCGCCTCGGCGTGGTCGAAGGCGGTAATCGTCTCGCCGCCCTGGCTTCCCAGGATCACCACTTCGTCCCCGGCTTCGACCCCGGCAATCTCTGTCACGTCGAGCACCGCCTGGTCCATGCTGACGCGGCCCACAAGGGGCGCTCGCTGGCCGCGCACCAGCAGGCTGAAGCGGTTGCCCAGCCGCCGGTCGAGCCCGTCGGCGTAACCCGCGGCCACGAGCGCCAGCCGCATCGGCTCCGTAGCCACAAAGGCGCCGTTATAGCCCACTACCGCTCCGGCCGGAACCGCGCGCACGCCCACCACCCGGGTCTTCCAGCTCATCACCGGCTGCAAGGCGGCGAGCGCCGCAGCCACGCCTTGGGGTTCCGTCCCCGGCGCGAAGCAGGGTTCGAAGCGGGGCGTCAAACCGTAGAGCGCCAGTCCCGGCCTGAGCATTGCCTTCATCCCGTGGCGACCGGCCAAAGCCGCTATCCTGCCCGCCTCGCCGGAAAGCAACGCGGCGGAGTTGCCCACGTTCAGCCAGTCCGGGTACAGTCCGAAAGCCTCAATCTGTTCGAGCGCCCGATCCAACCATGCAAGCTGCTCCCCGGTCACCCGGCCGCCGGCCTCGTCGGCGGCAAACAGGTGAGTCATCACGCCTTCGAGCCTGAGCGGCGACCCTGGAGCCAGCCGCGCCAGAAGCGGAGCAAGGCCATCCGGGCTTACGCCCTGCCGGCTCATCCCGGTATCGATTTCAAGATGCACCGGGACCGAACCGGTTGCCGCTCCAGCCCATCGCGCGGCGCCTTCAAGCTCGTCCACTTGATCCGGCTCCCAAACCACCGCCGTCAGCTTGCGCTCGATCACCGACGGGCCTTGGCCTGCAAAGACCCCGCCAATCACCAGAATCCTGGACTCGGAACACAGGGCACGCGCCGCCACGCCCTCTTCCACGCTGGTTACGCCCAGCCACCGGGCTCCCGCGCGCACCGCGGCCGGAGCGCAGAGATCCAGGGAGTGCCCATAAGCGTCGGCCTTGACAATGGCCAGCAACTCCGCCTGACCCGAGGCAAGGCTCATGAGCAATCGGTAGTTTCCCTCTAGGCAACGAGTGCAAACCTCAACCCAGCAGGGGCGCATTGGCATCAGGCTGTCCAATCCTCAGTCTATCGCGAACCCGCGACCCTCCTTATCGCAGCAGCGCAAACGCCACCACCGTCTCGCCCTTGACGCCAATCTCATCCAGCAGCCCCGCCTCCAACTCATGCGGAACCGGCATCTCGCATCGCGCAACCTCAGCTTCGCTCGCTCCCGCGAAGCAAAGTTCGCAGTGGCCTAGCGCCAGGCCGTCGCCCGCCTCGGCTTCCATGCGAATGGGGGGACCAAAGACCCTGCAGGTCATTGGCCTCCAGGCGTACACATCGCAGCGCCCGGCCGCCGGATCGAGCGCCGGGCAAGCCGCTTCGTTGGCAAACTCCTCAAAACGCTCCCGGTCGCGCTTGGAATCGCCCAGCAGCCCGGTCTCGGCATCGCCGGGAAATTCGGCCCCGTGCTCGGCAATCCAGTTTTGCGCCCGCCGGACAATCCCGGCTGCCAAAGCCGGCTCCGCGCTCTTGAGCGCTTCCATGCCGGCCCGCAAGCGCAGAGCATCCAGCGGACTGATCGCAAAGGCCCCATAACAGCACTGCGTGCAGCCCAGGCGGCAGACCAACCACTTCCCCGCCCGCCGCGCCACATCGTCCAGGGCCGCGTCCACAAACCGCACCAGTTCCGAATCGCCCGCCGGCAATCGCATGAGGCCAAGAATACCGGATTGAGCCGCAGTTGTTCCCTATTGCCATCGAGGGAGATTCTGCGCTACCCTGCCGTCGGAAACCTGGAGGTTCCCATGCCCGCATCCCGCAGCACCGTCATCCCCGCCCTGCGTTACCGCAATGCCCCAGGCGCCATCGACTGGCTCTGCCACGTCTTCGGCTTCACTCGCCATGCCGTTTATGAAGGCGAAGATGGGACCATCGGCCACGCCGAACTCTCACTCGGCGGCGGCATGATCATGCTTGGCTCTCAAAAGGACGACGACTTCGGCCGCAGCTTCAAATCCCCCGCCGATTTGGGCGGCATCGAGACCCGCAGCGCTTACATTGTGGTCGCCGACGCCAATGCGGTGCATGCCCGCGCCGTGGCCGCCGGAGCCGCCATCATCCGCCCGCTCCAAGACACACCGTACGGCAGCCGGGAGTTCGCCGTGAAAGATCCCGAAGGCCACACCTGGAGCGCAGGGACCTATGATCCCTGGGCCGCGCGCGAGTAGAGCCGCGCGCCCGGCGAACGTTCCATCGGGGATGGGTGTACCATAAATTGCATGGCAAACTATCGCGTCGTTCTCCGCCGCTCCGAGGAAGGATTCAGCGTCTCCTGTCCCGGCCTGCCCGGCTGCTGGTCGCAGGGAGCAACCGAAGAGGAGGCTCTCGCGAGCATCCAGGCGGCTATTCGCGAGTATGTCGAGGCTGCCGAGGAGTTGTCGCGCGATGAGGAGAGCCGCCTTGTCGAAGTCGCGGTTGCTTGAGCTGCCGATTCCAAGCCTCATGGGCTCTCGTTTGGCTGCCGCGCTCAGAGTAACGTCAACCATTCATATGCCCATTCGCGCGATTTGGCCGTACCGTCGGTTCATGCAGGCTGTTCTGGAGTATGAGCGGGCTCAGCACTGCTGAGGTGAGTCGTGTCCAAACTGCCGGGAATCAACCATCTGAGAGCCGTGGCCGCGCTGGAGAAAGCAGGGTTTCGCGTGCTTCGCCAGGGCGCGCATATTGTGATGACGGATGGACGCCGAATCTTGACGATTCCCCGCCACAACCCAGTCAACGCCTTCACGATGGGTGGCATCGTGCGGGATGCCGGGCTGAGCTTGGAGGAGTTCCGAAAGCTGTTGTAGATTCATATCCGCGTCCTTCGCCGAATTCATCCGGCTTCCCCAATCCAACCCTCCCCGCCTGAGCGTCAGTGTCGCCTCCAGCGCCTCGGCATAGACATCCAGGCCCAAAAGACGTACCTTTTTCTCTAGGAGAGGTTCCTTTTCCGCCGCTCAATCTTGACTTTGGTCCCTCTTGGCTCACAGCTGAGCCTACGGCCGGCGGACTGGCCCCGATCTCTCAATTCCGGCTATTCCCCGTTCGATGTTCCCCGTCTTTCGTTCCACATCAGGAGGTTGCTCATGAAAAAGCCGATTCTCTTCATTCTGGCCGCGGCTGTTGTGCTTGCGGTTGCGTTGGTCACAGTCCATGCCGCGGATCAGCCCATGCCGACCGCCGGGCAGGCTGCGCCCGGATTCACTCTCCCTTCCCAGGATGGCTCGCAAATCTCGTTGGATAGCTTCCGCGGCAAATGGGTGGTGCTCTACTTCTACCCCAAGGACATGACCAGCGGCTGCACCATCGAGGCCCACAACTTCCAGCGCGATCAGGCCAAGTACGACGCCGAGAACGCCGTTATTCTGGGCGTGAGCGTGGACACTGCTGACAGCCACAAGCAGTTCTGCACCAAGGAGGGGCTGACCTTTCGCCTGCTCGCCGACCCGGAACATAGAGTTGTGGATGAGTACGGTTCGCTGGGCCACTTTGGCCCCATGACCATTGCCAGCCGGAACACGTTCCTCATCGATCCGCAAGGCAAGATCGTGAAGGTGTGGACCAAGGTCGACGTGCAGCACCACTCCGAGGAGGTGCTGACCGCGATCGCGGAGATGAAGAAGCAGGCCGCTATGACGATGTGAATCGCCGCGGCTCCCGCAACGGGGCCGAGGCGTCTTTTTTGCGCAGCGCAACGGCGGCGCACGCCGAAGGAGGATCGCATGCCCACTCAGCTTGCCCGGGAGTTCCGCGCGGAATTGAATGCGTTGCACGCCACGCTGCTCGCGCTCCCGCCGGAGCTTGCCTGCACGCCCTGGCGCAGCGGCGGATGGACCCGCAGGCAAATCGTGGGGCACCTGCTCGATTCGGCGGCCAACAATCGCCAGCGATTTGTCCGGGCCGCCACCGACGGCCACTTCGCCGGCCCAAACTACTCTCAGGACGCCTGGGTGGCTGCTCACGGCTATGCCGGCCAGAGCTGGGAGACGCTGCTGCGCTGGTGGAATGTGGAGCACGAGATTCTGGCCGCCGCGGTCGATAACATTCCCGAAGAGCGGCTCGTTGCAAGCTGCGCCATCGGCGACGACGCGCCGGTCTCACTGCGCTTTCTCATCGCGGATTATCTCAGGCATCAGCGCTGGCATTTCGCCCAACTCGCCTCCAGCAGCGAAGCCTCCTGAGGCGTTGGGCCGAGTCCCGACGCAGAAGAGCCCGGCGAAATGCCGGGCTCTTCTGCTTGCCTTGATTTGCCTGTTGCCGTTGCTGCTTACTTGGTTTTCTTTTTCGCGGGAGCCTTCTTGGCAACTGCCTTCTTCGCAGGAGCCTTTTTGGCAACTGCCTTCTTGGCCGCTGCCTTTTTCGCAGGAGCCTTCTTTGCGGGAGCCTTTTTGGCAACTGCCTTTTTCGCTGCTGCCTTCTTGGCGGGCGCCTTCTTTGCTGCTTTCTTCACTGCCAACGGTTTACCTCGTTTGGTGGGTTTGCTGACGCGTTTGCCGGCCGCGGCCTTCTTCGCCGTGGTCTTTCCGCCCTTTGCGCCAGTGCTTTTCTGCTTCGCGGCGGATTTCTTGGCGGCCTTCTTGGCAGCCTTCTTGACGGCCTTCCTGGCAGCCTTCTTGGACACAACTTTCTTCGTGGCTGCTTTCTTTGCCGGAGCCTTCTTTGCCGCGGCTTTCTTTGCCGCAGCTTTCTTAGCCGGAGCCTTCTTTGCCGCGACTTTCTTGGGCGTAGCCTGCTCTACTGGAGCTGCCTCCACCGGAGGCGCCACGACCGGAGCTGCCTCGGCCACGGCTGCCTCGGCCGGAGCCTTGTTGGCAGCCTTTCTGGGTACAGATTTCTTCTTCGCGGCCTTCTTGCGGGCCGGCTCCGATACGGGTTCTTCCACGACGAAGATCACGACCTCTTCGCCCGCTCCCTCGTCGTCGTCCGAAGAGGTCAGCACGCTGGACGTTTCAACCTCTTCGTCTTCGTCATGGCCGTCAAAGCCTTTGCCGAGATCGGAGACGAATTCATTCGGCTCCTTATCGAGCTTGCCGCCATTCATCGCATACATCCCGAATACTTCTTCCATCCGATTGCCTCCAGCGGCTCGCCGCTGCGGTTGTTTTGATTTTCCTCTTCGCGCAGCGTACGCATCCGCGCCGCTTGCGAAAGCCATTGTAGCAATAGCATGAACGCAAACGCTATCGAATGACAAGTACGTAATGAGTTACCTGGGCAATTTTTGTCACCGCGCGCAAGGCTTGCCCTTTGCGCCGGGCTACTGCGCGGTGCGATTCTTCGCGCTCGAGGCTCCGCTCTTCTTTGCGGCACCCGCGGTCGTTGCCCGAGTCCCGGCGTTCTTGGGAGGTGCCTTCTTCGCAGCCGATGCCCCGTTCTTCTTTGCGAATGCGGGCCCGCCGGCCTTTGCGGCAGAACCCTTTGGCGAGGCCGTTTCATGCGGCTTTGCGCCAGTGCCGCCGCTCGTAGCGCCGCGATGACCGTGAGCCGCGCGGTGCGCATTGGCGGGCTCGGCCACATGCAGCCGGCGGCCTGGTTCAACCTTGGCGCCGGCAATGTTGTTCCAGCGCCGCAACTGATTCAGCGAGACGCCGAAACGATCCGCGATGGTCACCAGCGTATCGCCCCTGCGCACGGTGTAAAGGGCCATGCGCGCCGGCGGCGCGGCTACCGGGGCCAGCGGAATCGCCAGCGCCTCGACGCCCTGCAGGCTGTCGCTCGAGCGCAGTTGATTGGCCGCTGCCAACGCCGCCTGGGGAACGCTATACTCGCGCGCCACCGAGGCCAGCGTGTCCTCTGCGGCAACGCGATGGTAGCGCCATGCGTTGCGCCTGGCCGCGGGAATGGCCTCGATGCGCTGGGCAAACAGCGTGGCCGTGCCCGCCGGCAGGTGCAGATCGAATGCCGCGTCCGGCGGCGTCGCCATGCGCAGCACACTGGGATTCAGCGCCATCAGCTCATCGATCGGCGCGCCCACTATGTCCGACACCAGGCGCAAATCCGCGGAGTAGTTGATGGTCACCGTATCGGTGAGCACCGGCGGATCGAGCGTCACGTCGTCAAATCCATACTGCGTGGGATGATTGGCGATAATGATGGCCGCCAGAATCTCCGGAACGTAATTCTTGGTCTCGGCGGGCAGGTTGTTGCGTTTGTACAGCTCCCAGAAGTCGGCGTAGCCCGTCTTCTGCACGGCGCGCTGTACATTGCCCGCGCCCCAGTCGTAGGCAGCCATGGAAAGGTACCAGTCGCCCAACTGGTCGTAAATGAACTTCATGTAGCGGGCATAGGCGCGCGTCGATTTTTCCGGATCGAATCGCTCGTCCAGATACGCGCTACGCGCCAGCCCATAGTCTCCGTGGGGCATGAACTGCCACATGCCACCGGCGCCGGAGCGCCGGTTGAGAGCGCGGGGCTGAAAGCCCGATTCGGCCACCGCAAGATAGATCAGATCCTGCGGGACACCCTCTTCGGCCATCACCCGCTGGATCATCGCCTTGTAGCGGCCGGCGCGCTGGAAGGAATGCAGCAGCGTGTTGTGACCCTTCTGCGTATTGGCGAAAAAGTTGATGTAGGCGGCCACGTAATCGTTGACGACGAGCGGCAAATCGGACTTGGTGGTAGCCAACTGCGTCTTGGCCCTGGCCACAATATTGGGATCCACCTCGAAGGTCACATCGCTGGCCACTTCAGCCGGCGAGGGCTCAACCTTGGGCACGAACCCATCGCCCTGTTTCAGCGCCTCCATCTCCATCGCATTCACGCCATCCACGATGCGGTCGAACTCGTCCTGCAAGCGCGAATCGCCTTTGATGTCGATGCCGCTGGTAAGCATCAGATCCACGGCGCGATCGAACTCCACCTTGGCCTCGGCGAGGTTCCCTTTGCGATAGGCGGCCTCGCCAAATGCGTAGGCCTGGTCCACCTGCTGAATCAGCAGGCGAACGCGCTGCTCCTCGCGGGTGAGCGGCGGAGGCAATGCGGGAGCGACGGGCCGAGCGGCTTGCGGCGGGGGCACGGGCAAGGCGGGCGCGGTGGCCTGCGCCGGCTGTCTTTCGGGAGCGCTCGCGGGTCGTGAGGGATCGCACCCCGCCAGCGACAACGCCAGCGCGGCCAAAGCAAGCAAACGATACCGATTCCAACAGTTGCGCATGAGTAGTTGCGGCAGCCCCGGCCAGGATCGGCCCACGGAAGGCGCTATGCCGATGATATGCTATGGCATTGAGATGGTCTCCCAGGTTTCAGAATCGAGACCTTGGTCACCCATCTCTCGTTCGTTTCCGCAGGTGATCGCGCTGATTTTTCTTTGCGGCGGTTAAAGTCCTCGATACGGTATACCAGACACCCTTACCGGGACTTGTTTGTATCCTCTTTCGGATAGGAGGATTTCGCAAGCGGTTTTTGCCTCCCTTTGGTATGCCATCGGTCCTACGATAACTTCAGTGATCGGCAATAATTCTCGTGGCTTGGCGGCTTCCTCGTTCAGTTTTCTTTCCTTCATCTGCGTTTCAGCTTCTTGGGTCTTTTTCGGGCGATTGTTGCGTTTGCGCTCGATGAAGAATTTGAGGTAGGGGAGGGGGAACCCATATAAGCGGTGCGGTCTGAAATGGATCGGAAGATCGTTTTCATACAATACTGGACTGTTCGGGAAATCCCAATTGTGATGGGAGATTGCTATGAGTCTTATTTCTTCCTCGGTGCTAAAATGTTTGTTTTTGTACTTCATAGGAGCGATACGGACGAGATTGAAAGCAGCATTATCCCGCTGGTCGCCAGGGAGGTTGGTCCACTCGGGTATTCTTTCCTTTGCCAATATCCATTCCCGGAGTTTATCTTCGGTATAGAGGCATTCGTATAGAAATATTTTTCTCCTTCTTATTGCGAGTTTCCCTGCTTCGAATCCTATACAGAAATTTCCATACGCCCGCCATTGTTCGAGCGAGTCACCATTCTTGCTGAACGAAGCCATATAGTAATCGGGCTCTATCATTTCATCGGTACGAGTCCGATCTACCATTTTATGCCAACGTTCTCTGACTGCGTCGTTCGTAAAGTCGTTATCCATTAGTATATCCGTGGCATTTCTCAGTGCCTTTAGTTCGGTCGTATCATTCATAAAGGTGGTATTCGACATCCAGATCTCGTGTTTGTCGATGATGCCGGAAATACCGTCGGCCGAGGTATAGTGATACACTGTGCCCTCGTAAGGTTCCGAGAAGGCTTGTATCAGTTTTCTCAGGGTTTCATACTTGTCCGCTCTCGACATAACCGGAATTTCCTTTTTGAACTTGAAAACGCTGCCATTCTACGCCGTAATCACACTTGCTTAGAATGTTGTGCCATTTACTCCGTTTCCGGAAGAACGCTTGCCTATCCCTCTCGATTCTACACTCCAATCAGACGTATCGCGTCATCCTGGCTTCGCCTGATGCGCCTCAAACCACTGCCGCACCCGCTCCTGAGCCTGGGCAAGATCGGCCGGCGTCAGGTGAGATGCAACTTCGTCTCGATCCTTCATGGTCTGTTCCGCCAGCCAGGCGCTCAACTTGCCAGCAGCCGCTACATCAAGCCAAAAGTAGGCTTCCGCAAAATCCTGGGGCAAACCTTGGCCCTTGCCGTACAGAGTCCCAAGATCAAGCTGCGCATGGGCATTGCTCTGCTCAGCCGGCTTGCGCCACCAAAAGGCCGCTTGCGCGTAGTCCTGGGGTACACCCTGGCCCTCATAGCTCAAACCCCCAAGGCCGTATTGCGCATCAGCGTTGCCCTGTTCAGCAGCCTTGCGCCACCAAAAGGCTGCTTGCGCGTAGTCCTGGGTTACACCCTGGCCCTTGTAGTACAAAAGCCCGAGGTTGTATTGTGCCGGGGCATAGCCCTGCTCAGCTGCATTGCACCACCAAAATGCCGCTTGGGTGTAGTCCTGGGGAGCGGGATCGTCTTTGCCTCCTCCGATGGTGTACAGATTCCCAAGCTCGCTCTGCGCGTAAGCGTCACCTTGCTCAGCCAGCTTGCGGTGCCACTCACGCTTCCGCTTCTGCTCCTCCGACCATTTCCGCCCCTGCTCCATATCGCGGGCAAAACTCGATTCGGGGCGGGTCAGCGGTTCGCGGAAGAGCCAATATCCTGACCATCCGATTAGGAGAACGCCCAGATACAGATCAATCGGCTGCCACTGTGTCCGCTGCATCCGAATTGGCAAAAATGGGTTCAAAAGAAGCGCGACCGCGACAAACGCCCACGTCCACGCCCGTAGGCCAGTCTTGTACACTCTCCACGCCCAATAAACTGCGCCAACCGTGATGGCAAGCCGGAGCACCATGTAAAAGCCATAAGGATGCTTGCCGAAACCTGCAATGAGCAGCAATACTGCGCCGAGCATCGTCAGAACTACTTCCAGGATTCGTCCACGGCTCATGATCGTTCCCCGTTGATGCCGATGATAAGCTAAACCATGGGAGAGCCGCTGACGCGGGCCACCTGCGCGCCCGCAACCCTTTTGTTTTGAAAGCCTCCGCATGGACGTCCGCTTCCTTCGCAACTTCGCGATCATCGCCCACATCGACCACGGCAAGTCGACGCTGAGCGACCGTCTGCTGGAGTTGACCGGCTCGGTGACCGGCCGCGAGATGCAGGCCCAGATCCTGGACGACATGGACCTGGAGCGCGAACGCGGCATCACCATCAAGGCCCACGCCGTGCGCATGATGTACAAGGCGCACGACGGCAACACCTATCAGCTCAACCTTATCGACACGCCCGGCCACGTGGACTTCAGCTACGAAGTCTCGCGCTCGCTGGCCTCGTGCGAGGGCGCGCTGCTGGTGGTGGACGCCAGCCAGGGCGTCGAGGCGCAGACCCTGGCCAACGCCTATCTGGCCATCAACCACGGCCTTGAAATCATCCCCGTCATCAACAAGATCGACCTGCCCTCGGCCGACATCCTCGGCACTCAAGAAGCGATCGAGAAGGCCGTGGGCCTGGATGCAACCGACGCCATCCCGGTGAGCGCCAAGACCGGCCAGGGCGTGGACGAAGTGCTTGAGGCCATCGTCCACCGGCTGCCCCCACCGACCGGGAATCCAGATGCTCCGCTCCAAGCATTGATCTTCGACTCCTGGTTCGATGCCTATCGCGGCGTCATCGTGCTGGTCCGCGTCATGCAGGGAACCATGCGCAAAGGCCAGCGCATCCGCCTCATGTCGAACTCGAAATCCTTTGAGGTCGAGTCCATGGGCGTGCTGATGCCCAAGCCGGTCGAGATCGGCCAGCTCTCCGCCGGCGAGGTGGGCTTTTTTGCGGCCACCATCAAAACCGTCAGCGACACCAAGATCGGCGATACAGTGACCGACGACGCGCGCCCCGCGCCCGCGCAGTTGCCCGGTTTTGAGGACATCAAGCCGATGGTCTTCGCGGGCCTCTACACCGTTGACTCGCACGAGCACACGCTGCTGCGCGACGCCCTGGAAAAGCTCCGCCTCAACGACTCTTCGTTCTTCTTCGAGCCGGAAAGTTCGGTGGCCCTCGGCTTCGGATTTCGCTGCGGTTTTCTCGGCCTGCTGCACATGGAGATCATTCAGGAGCGGCTGGAGCGCGAGTACGAACTCGACCTGATCACCACCGCGCCCGGCGTGCGCTATCACATCACGCTCACCGACGGCAGCGCGGTCGAGGTGGACAATCCCTCGCGCTGGCCAGAGCCCACCAATATCCAGTCCATTCGCGAGCCGGTCATTACCGCCAAGATCCTCACCAACGAGGAATACGTCGGCGGAATCTTCAGGCTGGTTGAAGAAAAGCGCGGCAAGCAGTTGAACTTCGAGTACGTTACGCCCACGCGCGTGATGCTCACCTACGAGCTGCCGCTGAACGAGATCGTACTGGACTTCTACGATCGCCTCAAGTCCATCTCGCGCGGCTATGCCTCGCTGGACTATCAACTGGCCGGCGAGTGGGAGTCGCCGATGGTGAAGCTCGATATCCTGGTCTCCGGCGAGCCCGTCGATGCGCTTTCCATCATCGTGCATCGCGACTTTGCCTACGAACGCGGCCGTGCGCTGGTTTCAAAGATGCGCGAGTTGATCCCCCGCCAGCAGTTCGAGGTCGCGATTCAAGCTGCCATCGGCGCCAAGGTCATCTCTCGCGAGACGGTCAGCCCGTTGCGCAAGAATGTACTGGCCAAGTGCTACGGCGGCGATATCACCCGCAAGCGCAAGTTGTTGGAAAAGCAGAAGGAAGGCAAGAAACGCATGAAGCGGATTGGCAAAGTCGATATTCCCCAGGAGGCCTTCCTGGCCGTCTTGCGGGTAGGCGAAGACCAGCAGAAATAGGGCAGCACGATTACCCGCTGGATACTTTAGTCATAGGACGTTCATATCAAGCTGTGGAAACCTCACAGCTTCGGCGTCTGTGATCGCTCCCCGATGAACCCGCGCGAAGGATAGGGAGTGTTCCCTGTATCTGTTGATAAATAATGGGTTAGGTTCTCTATCAGAATCCTGCCCAGCTTGGCAAGAGAAAAATCGGGGATTATTTCGCCGGATTGCCGCAAGTAATCCACAATTTTTTCCACAGAAGGCGCACCCGCCAAGCCCGCTTTCCTGCGGATGGCAGATTGCCTGCACTCAGTCGCAACGGCAGACACAAAGGCCCCGTTCCCGGAGCCTTTGTGAGCGCAACCGGCTATTTTGAGGGCGCCGCGGAAGGCTTGGCGGCCGGGGCGGCCGGCTGCGCCGGCGGAGCGGGAACGCCTGACTTCAGGTTGTAGGCATCGAGAACAGGTTTAGTGATATCCGTTGCGGGGCTGGCGAAGAGCACGACGCCCTGCTGCGCCCCCATATCCAGAACCAGAGTGTAGCCATGCTGCTGGGAGTAGCTGGCCAGAACGTCATAGACCTTGGAGGCCAAGCTGGTGTAGAGCTCCTGGACCGCTCCCTGGTAGTCGTTGCGGGCGTCCTCGCTGGAGCGGTCCAACTGCTTCTTCTTGTCGTCGATGGTCTTGGCGCGGCTGGCCCGCACGGCATCGCTCAGGCTGTCGCCCTGCGTCTGCAACTGCTTGGCCAGGGTGTCGATCTCGTCGCTGAGGGCCTTGAGCTGCTGGCGCTTGGGTTCGAACTTCGTCTGCAGATCGGCGAAGGCGCGCTGGCCCTCGTTGGTTTGGCCGACGGCCGTCTGGAAGGCAATCACGGCAATCTTGGCCGGTTCCGCGGGTGCGGCAGGAGCGGGCGGCGTTTGGGCGGGCGCGCCCAAGGCAAAGCCCGAGGCCAGCAAGGCAACGAATACAAGCGAACGCTTCATTGGAATGGGAAACTCCTTCTCAACGATCTGGGCTGTTGGTGTATCAGAGCAAGCCAGATGCCCCGCTAAGCGAGGCTTCTGGCGGAATAGGAGGTTTTCGCCGGCAAAACCGGCGCATCATTGCGCCGCGGGAGGCTTGACGGCCGGCTTGGGCGCTGCGGCGGCCGGCTGCGGCGGCGGAGCGGGAACGCCCGACTTCAGGTTATAAGCGTCGATGACCGCCTTTGTAATGTCGGTGGAAGGGCTTGCATAAAGCACAACCGGCGCCTGCTGCTGATTCGAACTGCCATCCACGACCAGCGTGAAGCCCTGCTGCTGCGCGTAGGACGCCAATACGTCATAAACCTTGGACGCCACGCCGTTGTAAACCTCTTGCATCTCCGACGTAAGGTCGTTCTGCGCGTCTTCGGCAAAGCGCTGCGCCTGCTTCTTTTTGTCGTCGATGGTCTTGGCCCGGCTGGCGCGCTCGGCATCGCTGAGCTTGTCGCCCTGCGTCTGCAACTGCTTTTCCAAGGTATCGATATCGTCCGCCATGGTCTTCAGTTGGGCCCGCTTCGGCTCGTATTTCTTCTGCAGGTCGGCAAAGTTGCGCTGGAATTCGTTGGTTTGGCCGACGGCTGCCTGAAAAGCGATGACGGCCACCTTGGCAGGGCCGGCCGACGCCGCGGGCGATGTTTGAGCGGCGGCGCTCAGGACCAAGCCCGAGGCCAGCGTGACGAGAATTGCAAGCGAACGCTTCATTTGAGCAAAGACTCCTTCGGAATTCCTGTGGCCGGTGCGCGCTTCAAGGCGAAACCCGGGCTGTGCCTCCTGAGAAGCCATGCCGTCCATTTTTTCATGGGTCCGCGCCGGGTGGGTGCGAAAGCCGCAAAAAACGCGAGCGGAGACATCAGCAGGAACTTCATGGATTATAGGAGGGCTGGGTAGGAGCGTCAAACCGGCAAACCATGAATTCCGCCGCAAACTCCGCCGCCTCCGCTACCGCGCCGCCTTCAAGGCTGAACGGCGCCGGCTTGGGGATAGACGCCGAAGCGTTGCAATAGCGCGATCCCCAGCGCGGCAAGACTCAAAAGCAGGAGGAGCGAGGCCAGGCCGAAAAAGGGGATTTGCAGCACCGGCCAGGCCTTTGCCGGCAGTTGATCGGCCAGCTTATCGCCCAAGGTCTCGTTGAAGCGGGTCGGCCTGTCTTCGTCCTCTGCGGCCGGCCTCCACTCTGAAGCCAGAAAGGCGGCGCGGACGTTGGAGAGCAGAATGCAGGCGGCGGCGATGGCCAGGATTCCGGGAAGCTGGCGGTTGGCCATGCTGAAAAGCAGGTTGACAAAATAGATGCTGAAGACCAGAGCGGCGGCCGGCCAACTTGCTTCCCGCACTCCCATCCCGCCAAGCAGGAACACCAGCGCCGACGCCGCGCCGGCGACAATCATGATTGCGTTTCCAGTGAGCAATGCAAACGCAAGCTGAAAGGCCGCGACGATCAGGCATATCCAGAATCCCTGCCGCCCGAGGTAATCCACGTCCCAGGCATTCTCGACCGTGGGCCAGAAGATGCTCTTCAGCACGCCGTCGGAGCGCTTGCTCTCGCCGGACAATCCAAGTGTCTGCATGGCCTCCATGCTGGCCCGAAAGCGGGTTTCGCGTCAAGGGCCGCCGTCACGCTTCGCCGCGAAAGCAACAGCGCATCACTG
>JBEKPA010000007.1:0-28682 GCA_049521195.1 Occallatibacter sp. | reverse complement strand
GTATCGGCCACGCCCACCAAGGTTTACTACGCCGTGTGGGGCAGCGGCGTGCTCGAATACACGCAGGAGACCGGGCGCTGGGACAAGTACGAGGATCCGGACGGCGAGAACGAAATCGTGCTGTTCAAGGACCAGGGGCTGATCCACGAGATTGTCACGTCGGTCAGTTATGTGGACAATATACTTTGGGCGGCCACTTACTTCGGCGACAGCCGGTACGACGGCCGCTACTGGCACAACTTTCTAACCAAAGACAGCGGACTTCCCTCGAACTTTACCAACACGATCAAGGGCGTGGACGCCCAGCGCGCCTGGTTCGGCACGGACAAGGGGCTGGCCTACTACGACGGCGTGAACTGGGCCGTCTATCGCCCCTCGCTCAAAGACGGCAAGCCGGAGATGACGGTGCGCGACGCCGAGGGCAAGGTAACGCCCATCGCCGTCAACACCGCGCCGGCCCACAACTACGTTCTCGGCATCGACTTTCAAGGCGACGATATCTGGGTCGCCACCGCCAAGGGTTTAAGCCACGGAATTCGACAAAAACAGTAAGAGCACAAGGAGAACCACCATCATGATTGCATTTGCGGAAATTCTGGGAGCCATCGCGCACGCGCCCGTTGAAAAGCGCGCCATGACCAATCACGGCGTGCTCAACGAGGCCTATGCCTATGCCAAGCCGAGCTCGTTCTCGCGCGGCATGAGGATCGATTTAGGGGCCATCTGCATCCTGCTCATCTCCGGCACGGCCTCGATCGACGAACACGGCAAGAGCGTTCACATCGGCGACTTCCCCGCCCAGCTTCGCCGCACCTTCGACAACATTACCGGGCTGCTGGAGAGCGAAGGCTGCACCTGGCACGACGTGGTGCGCACCAGCTGCTACCTGAGGGACATCGACCGCGACTACGACGTCTTCAATGCGGGGCGGACGGCCTTCTTCAAGGAGCAGGGGCTCGATCCGCTGCCCGCCTCCACCGGCATCGAGGCGCATCTCTGCCGCCCCGAGCTGCTGATCGAGATCGAGGCCATCGCCATGTTCCGCACGGACAGAACAAGCGGCACGAAGGAGTAGCAGCGATGCGCAAGGGATGGTTGCCGGTTGCCGGTTGCGCGCTGGCCCTGACCTGCACGGCGCAGCTTGCCGCACAGTATTCAGGCCAGGAGGCGGGGCTGGTTGCGAGCCAGAATGCAAGCCCAGTGAAGGTTACGGGCAAGGGGACGTGCGAGTGCGGCGCGCATCCGCCCGGTCCGCCCAGGGACCGCGTGGTCGCGCCCTACGCGGGCGAGCCCGCCGACCTGAGCCCCTACGCTAGATTTGCCGCGCCCTATGACACGAACTACACGCATCCCAATATCTACTCCGGCGCGGGGCGGGATATTCCCGAGCCGAAGGGTCTCACTGAGGTCCGCATCGGCTTCTTCGGGCCGATCGAACACAATCCGGAGTCGGTCTTTGGGTTGCGCATGCTGCGCGGCGCGCAGTTGGCGGTGGAAGAGGCCAATGCCCGCGGCGGTTACGGGGGCAAGCCCTTCCGGCTGATGCTGCACAACGACTACGACAACTGGCAGGCCAAGGCGGTTTACGGCGATGACCGGCCCACCGACCCCACCATCTGGGGCTCGGCCTCGAATGAAGCGGTAAAGATGATCTACGACGACCGGGACTGGGCGATCTTCGGTTCTATCAGCTCCGAATCCACCCACATCGTGCTGCGCGTGGCCCTGCGCGCCGAGATTCCCGTGGTCAACTCGGCCTCCACCGATCCCACCATCCCGGAGACTTACATTCCCTGGTACTTCACCGACCTGCAGGACGACCGAGTGCAGAGCCTAACGCTGGCGCGGCGAATCTTCACCGAACTTGGCCTGAAGCGCGTTGCGCTGCTGCGGGTGAACAATCGCTACGGACGCTTGGGCGTTCCCAAGTTTCGCGACGCGGCGCGGCGGCTGGGCCATCCGCTGGTAATCGAGCAGAAGTATCTGCCCGGCGATACGGATTTTTCGCAGCAGTTGAAGGTGATCCGCTCCTCGCGCGCTGATGCCATCGTACTGTGGACCGACGAGGCGCAAGCGGCACTGATCCTGAAGCAGTTGCGCACCGCGGGGATGAAGCAGCCGGTCTTCGGAGCCTATCGAACGCTTGGCCCTACGCTGCTGGCCGAGGCCGGCGATGCCGCCGAGGGCTTTGAAGCCGTGTTCCCTTACGATCCAACCCGCAGCGATTCAAAATGGCTGGATTTCAACCGCCGCTTCGAGGCTCGCTTCAGCGAGAAGCCGGAGCAGTTCGCATCGCTGGCTTATGACGCGATGAACGCGCTGCTCGACTCCATCTGCAAGGCCGGCCTCAATCGCGCCCGCATTCACGATGCGCTGGCCAATATCGAACAGTACGACGGCGTGACCGGGCACATGGTCTTCGATCCCAACCAGAAGAACGTGGCGCCCATGTACCTGGGCACGGTGCACAACGGCGCCATCACCTACCGGGTTGCAACGATGGAAAAGGTGACTCAATCCGCTCAAGTTCCAGCCGCGCAAGCGGCGTCTGCCGCACCGCAGGTGCCCTACGCGCGCGTGGGCGAGGATGGCGTGGACTATTCTGGACCGCATCGGGCCGACGTGCCGGCAGGGCCGGTGAACGTCGTCCTCTTCGGGCCGAACGCGGTCGAGGTTGCCCAGTCACTGGAGATGCGGGCGGAACTGGCGGCCGCCGCAGCCAAGGGCCGGACGTGGAAGTTTTTGCCGGTGGCGAGCGACCAAAGCTGGGGTGCAGCTTCAACCCAACTGGTTCAAGCGCTGATGGATGAGCACCCGCTGGCGATCCTGGCGCTGGATCGAAACTCGAGCCACCTGGCCGAGCAACTGGCACTGAAGAGCTTTGTGCCGGTCGTCGCGCTGAGCGACGACAAGTCGCTGACCTCGACGAATGTTCCCTGGATCTTCCGCATGCCGGCCGAAACAAAGCCGGCGGCGGCGCTGCGCCTGCTGGAGGCGGCTGTCGGACGGAGCGGAGCCAACCCGGAGCGGCTGAGGAACGTGCTGGCTTCGGGGGATGTGGTCTCCGGAGTCGCCTTCTTGCCTACTGGCGAGCCGCGCGAGCAGTAAGAGAGCCGGCTAGCGCGCCGCACCATGGGTAGCGAGTTACACCGGTTCAATAAGTCATAGCTCGCGCCGGATACCGATAGCGCCGAACGCTCCCGGCTCCAGGCAATCGGATGCGCGGCGCGACCGCTCAGGTATACTTGCTCCTGCGGTTGCCCTGGGAAAGTTTTCAAGATGGAGTTCTCCTGAAGGAAGCGAATGACGAAGACGAGGATACTGGTTTTTGGCCGCGTGGGCCAAGTGGGATGGGAGCTGCGCCACAAGTTGGCCTGTCTGGGGCAGGTAACAGCGGTTGATTATCCGGAGATCGATTTCACCAGGCCCGATTCGATTCGCGAGGCGGTGCGCGCGGCTCAGCCCGCGGTGATCGTCAATGCCGCCGCGTATACCGCGGTGGATAAGGCGGAAACCGAGCCTGCATTGGCTTATGCCATCAATGCCGCGGCGCCGGGCGTGCTAGCCGAGGAAGCCAGGCGGCTGGGCAGCATTCTGGTGCATTACTCCACGGATTATGTCTTCGACGGCACAAAGCAGGGCGCCTATCTTGAAACCGATTCACCCAACCCGCTGAATGTTTATGGCAAGACGAAGCTGGCAGGCGATGAAGCTATCCAGTCGGCCGGCAGAAATTACCTGATCCTGCGAACCAGCTGGGTTTATGGAGCGCGCGGAAGCAACTTCCTGCTGACGATGCTGCGCCTGGCCAGGGAACGCGCGGAGTTGCGGATTGTGGACGATCAGACCGGCGCGCCGACCTCCAGCGAATGCATAGCTCAAGCTACCGCCGATCTGTTGGCGCAACTGCTCGCTCCTCAAGGCGGCGGACTTCAGGGACGCAGCGGCATCTATAACCTGACCAATGCGGGAGAGACTACCTGGTTTGGTTTTGCCAAGGCATTTCTGTGCAAGCCGCCGGGAGCCGCTGAAGCTATAGCGCCCAGGCTGATTCCAATAACGACCGCCGAGTTTCCGCGTCCCGCGCGGCGTCCGGCCAACTCATGCTTGTCGTGCAGGCGCGTGGAAGAGACGTTTGGGGTGCGGATGCCGCATTGGGAAGATGCGCTTGCTCTGGTCCTGGAAACGGTGACGGCAGGAGCTTCGGCGGCAAGCGGCAACGCGTGAAGTTTTTCGATCCTTCGAGCCCAGTAAGAGCAAGCCATTCGATTGCTCCGCTGACGCGTCGTTGCGGCTAAGGTGGGAAAGGTCCATCTAATCGAAGTTCTTACCGCTCCTCGCAATCGGCCTGCTTCCCAGCAGGCTGCAAAGGAGGACAAGGCTGGATGCGAACTGCGCGATGGTCCATCGCACCAACCTCGTCCCAGAGTTCCAGTACGGCGTTGGTTACTTCTTTCCGTTGTCTTTGAAGTTCAGCGCAACGTAGTAGATCGTGTACGAGTGGCTGGTTGTCACATTGGTCAGGAACTGGCCGCCGCCGAAGTAGCCGATGCCGCCGCCCAGGTTGAAGTGCTTATTGAGTTCATACCAGGAGTAGCTATCGATCTCCGCGCCCAAATGGTGGCCATGGTTGGTCTTGTTAAACACGATCGAACTGCCCGAAGTGTTGTAGATCGAGTCCACTGCCGAAGGCGCCCAAAAGTCCAGTCCCTGCACTGTGAAGGTGAGCCGCCTGTGGGGCTCAATGGTGGCTCCCGCGCGCACCGCTTCAATGTTCTGCCAGCCGAACAGGTCAGTGATTCCAAAACGGTCGTGGGCTGTCGGGTAGATCGTGTCGAAGGTGGAGTGCGTTGCGTTTTGCGCCGGATTGCCGTTGCCCGAGGCGTAGTCGTACTGGGTAAAGACGCGCGGCTTGGAGGCCACGTTGAGGAACTGGTATGCCGCGCCCTCCTGCGTCGCAAAGGCGCCGATCCTTTGCGTTCCCACCTTGCCGGTTTCGTAAATAAACTCGCCCCCGTAATCGAACGCCGCGTGGGGTTGCTCCTTGAGGCGCAAACCAATGGCCTTCTCGTTCTCATGGCCGGTGGTCTTGGCGGCGGCCGGTTCCACGACCTCCGCCGGCTGCACGCGCCACAGGACGAACGGCTCAAGGTTCGAGTGCAGCCCCACCAAGTCATCGATGCGGCCGTAAGCTCCGTAGATGTTGTTGCCTTCCTGATGCGGGCTCACGGCATAGGCCTGCGGCACCACAGCCGAGGCGGCGAAGATGCCCAGGTGCTCGCGCTTCGCGTTCAGGTTCAGCACCGCCGCATCGTAGGAACGGGCCTGGTTGCGCCACTCGGAGTTGGCGTTGATGGTGTTGTTGTAGTTGATGAGTTGCCGGCCCACGCGCAAGCTGAACCAGTGCTTGTCGGGCGCGCCGATCTCGGCGTAAGCCAGTTTCAGATCCCAGCGAACCGTATTCGGCGGGCCGATCGGCGGGTTTTGGAAGCCCGAACGGGCGTCCTGCACCTGTGCCGTAACCCGGAACCAACTGGGGGTATGCAGATCCACCTGGAACCGGAAGCGGTTCAACAGGTAGGAGTCATTGGTACCCGCTTTGAGGTTTGAATTGTCGTACGCCTCGTACCGGAACCGCTCCTCGGCCTGCAGATCGATCCAATTGGGCAGCTTTTCGTCAAGGTAGGTCGCCGGGGCAAAGTCGTGAAAGTCGTAGGGCGCCGGGTTGCCGGTAGTACGCCAGGCCGCGCCGTTCAGGAAACTCAACGGGTTCGAGGACGGCCCGGTGAGGAATGCGCCATTGTAGCCGGACGTCGCGTTTTGCGTGGTGATGTCATCCTGCGCGGCCAAGGGCAGGCCGGCCGCTATAGCAAACAGAAAGAGCAAAGCAGAGATCGATAGCGGCAACTGGCGCAGAGATGCAGACAGAAAAGCATAAAGTGCTTTTTGCACGTTGGATTCTCCTCTGAAATTTGGAAGTTGGAAGCTGGATGGGTTAGGACTGTAGGCCCCTGGCCCGCATCGGGCGACAGAACTTCATTGACAGGTTGGCAGACAAGAAGTCATATAATATTCACCAAAATACCAGTCGATCCTGAAAAAGTCAATTTCAGCGAGTTTGCGATCAGGCGTCGCTGGGGCCACGCTCCCTTGACTCGTATCCCGCGCCTCTGCTCTACTCGAATCAACGTCATGCGCCTCTCCGGAGCCAACACGATCCTCTTGCCGGCCCTGCCTGCCGTTGCGTCCATGCCCGCCATGCGAATTACCAGCCCCAATGCGCGCGCGGGAAGCCAAGCCTGACCAACCGGAATTTCGAGTTTTGTACCACCCAGGCCACCACCCGCAAGCGCGGCTGGTGGTTTTTTCATCTTCTCGCGCTCTTTCTTCCAGCCTTTTTTTGTCACGTCAAGGAGAAACTCTCATGGAATCTGTCACCCTCGCCGGCATCCAGGCCGCCCGCTCCCGCATCGGCGAATCGATCTACGTCTCGCCCTGCCAGCTCTCCCACGACCTGTCCGAGCTGACTGGCCTGCCGCTGCATCTGAAGCTTGAGAACCTGCAACGCACCGGCTCCTTCAAGGAGCGGGGCGCGCTCAACAAGCTGCTCACGCTGAGTGAAGCGGAGCGCAAGCGCGGCGTGATCGCGGCCAGCGCCGGCAACCACGCACAGGGCGTCGCCTTCCATGCGGCGTCTCTCGGAATCCGGGCACAGATCGTCATGCCCCTGGCCACGCCGCAGATCAAAGTGGCCGCCACGCGCGGCTTTGGGGCCGAGGTCATCCTCCACGGCGCCAGCTACGACGAAGCCTTCGACGAGGCCCTGCGGCGACGCGAGGAAGAGGGCCGCACCTTCATCCATGCCTTCGACGACGCGGAGATTATCGCCGGCCAGGGAACCATCGGCCTGGAATTGCTCGAGCAGGTTCCGGAGATCGAAGCGGTGGTCGTTCCCATCGGCGGGGGCGGCCTCATCGCCGGCATCGGCTGCGCTCTCAAAGAGACCAATCCCAAGATCCGCGTCGTCGGCGTCGAGCCGGAAAAGCTGCCCTCCATGCTGCGCGCCCGCGAGGCCGGTGAGCCGGTCACCATCGCCGCCCAGGCCACCGTCGCCGACGGCATCGCTGTCCGCCGCGCCGGCGACCTGACTCTGCCCCTGGTCAACCGCTACGTGGACGAGATTGTGACCGTCGACGACGAAGAGGTCGCCAGCGCCATCCTGCTGCTGCTGGAGCAGGAGAAGACCCTGGCCGAAGGCGCCGGCGCAGCCGCTCTGGCCGCGGTGGTTCAGTCCAAAACCAACCTTCGCCATCGCCGCACCGTCGTCCTGGTCAGCGGCGGCAACATCGACGTCAGCCTGCTGGCCAAGATCATCGAACGCGGCCTGGTCAAGGACGGCCGCCTGCTGCGCATCCGCGTCTACCTCCAGGACCGTCCCGGCGCACTGCACGCCCTCACCCAGATTCTGGCCAGCCAGCGCGCCAACATCGTCGAAACCCTCCACAATCGCGCCTACTACGGCGTCAGCCTGAGCGAAACCGCTATCGATGTAACCCTTGAAACGCGGGGCGCATCCCACATCGCCGCCATCAGCCACGTCTTGCGCGAGGCCGGCTTCCGCTTCGAGCGCATTCAGTAGAACCATTCCAAGGCTTTCCCGTCTTTGCTATACTCGTAGAGTTCACCACAGTGCGGAGGTGGCGAAATTGGCAGACGCACCAGCTTGAGGTGCTGGCGCCCAAAAGGCATAGGGGTTCAAGTCCCCTCTTCCGCACCAAAGATTCTCTTGTCCGCAACCATTGGACAGATTCGGAAAGCAGCTTAGAAAATGCAGATCGCTCTTTACTTCGTCATCGTCTTGCACGTAATTGTGTGCCTTTTTTTGATCGGCGTGGTCCTCCTGCAGCAGGGCCGCTCGGCCGACCTGGCGGGTGCCTTCGGCGGCCAGGGTTCGCAGACCGCCTTCGGCCCGCGCGCCGCTGCCAACGTCCTCACCCGGCTTACCACCTGGTCGGCGATCCTCTTCATGCTCACCTCGATTACCTTGACCGTCCTCTACGTGCGCACCGCCGGCAGCCACTCGGTGCTCGAAGGCGCCAAGCCCGCCCCGGCCTCAGCGCCCGCCAAATCCGGCAAGTAGACGGCGTGGTTTCACTCCACTGGATTCGAAAGACGGCAGGCTCCGCAGCCTGCCGTTTTTCGCTGGCCGCATCTGTTCCTGCATTTTCTTCGATCCCAAGAGATTCTTGTTGACAAATATATCTTTCAGATATATCTTGCAGCTATATGACCCGGAATCGAACCGCCTACGTCCTCCTCGGCTTGCTCTCCATCGAGCCCAACCAGTCCGGTTACGATCTGCGCAAGGCCATCGAATCCAGCGTCGGCTACTTCTGGGGCGAGAGCTACGGCCAAATCTATCCGACCCTGAAGCGGCTGGCTGCCGAGGGCCTGATCGTCGCCAGCAGCTCCGGCTCCAAGCCCAGGCAGCGGCGCCAGGAGTACTCCCTGACCGATGCCGGCCGCGCCTGCCTGCGCGAGTGGCTGGCCCTGCCCTTCCAGAACGACCCTCCCCGCAATGAGTTCCTGCTCAAGCTCTTTTTTGGCCGCGAGGCGGCGCCCGGCGTCTCGATCGATCACATTCGGGAGCTTCAGGACAGAAACCGGCGCATGCTCGCCACCCTGTTGGAGATCGAAACCTTCGCTCACGCGCACCAATCACAAAACCCCCATCAGCCGTACTGGATGCTCACGCTGAGCCAGGGAATCGCGATGACCCGCGCCGCGCTGGACTGGGGCGAATCGGCGCTGACCCAGTTGACTTCGATGGAAACAGCCGCACCCAACACAAATCTGTGATCTTGAGCGACCCTGAACGAAGTCGAAGGGGCCTGCGTTTGTTCTTGCTCTTGTTTTTGCCGTAATAACCGGGTCTTTCCAGATCGACAGTAAGAAAAGGAGAACCCCAAATGCCCACGAACCTTCGTTCCAGCCGCTGGTCGCAGATTGTGGCCTGGATTGTCGCCAGCCTGTTTGTTCTCGGCTTCTTCTATTCACCCGTGGGGGAATGGACTGGCCCCATCCTCGGCGTCTGGTTCGCGGGAACGCAAAAACCCCGTCGCGGCTTCCTGTGGATGATGGCTTTCAGCTTCATCCCCCACCTGGCTGCCGACTGGCGCCTCTTCCTGCACGCTCCTCTTGCGGATGCGCTTCAGTACGTAGACTTGATTCTTCTTGCCTCCTTGATCGCCGTTCTTCCGTTCACTTTTCACCGGCTTGTCAGTCCGCGTCTGCCGGGATTCTTCTCGACGCTGCCGTTTCCACTGGCGTCAGCGGCAGTTCAATTTTGGTCTTTTCCGTATCTGCCGAGGAATGCCTTTATGTTTCTTGCCGACGACGGTGCGGCTAAACTGCCATTGTTGCACGTGATGAAAGGAATAGGCGGCGGCATCGTCCTCCCACTCATGGATGCGGCCATTTTCCTCGGCTGCTGGTTCGCGGCAATCGTCGTCTGGATGTGGAACCAGGAGTTTCGCGCGGCGAAGATCCGCAAGGGCGCCACGTTCTTCGGAGCGCTGTTCGGAGTGCTGATCTTAGCCGGAATCTACTTCCGGATCAGCGGCGTCGATTTTTTTAGTATCGTGAATCTTGACGCACTCGTTGTCTCGCTTTTTATCCCCCCCGCCGGAGTCGTCGTTCTTGCTGCCTGGGCGCTTTTCAACCGCAGAAAGATTAGGCCCTGGGCAGAGCGGACGGAGACTGCTGCCCGCCTGCGAAGCCCCTTCACCGGCAACCCGCTGCACCTGGTCACCGAACAAGGCCGCGAAGCCCTGGTCAGCAGCTCCGGCGAGCGGTTCCCGATTCGCAATGGAATTCCGGCCTTCCTCAAGCCCGAAGACCTCACTGGCGACAACGGCAAATACAACCATCTCTATCAGGTAATTGGCGGGTTCTACGACGACACGCAGCGCGTCTTCTGCGCGCTCAAGGGATTCGACCGGGACGCGTACTTCCGCAGCTATATGAGCCTGCTTGAAGTCAAGCCCGGCGATTCCGTGCTCGAGACCTCAGTCGGCACCGGCCTCAACTACAAGTATCTGCCTGGCGGCGTTCAACTCTCCGGCCTCGACCTGTCGCCTGAGATGCTGGCCAACTGCAAGGCCAACCTGCGCCGCTGGGGGATGGAAGCCGACCTCTACCTGGGCAATGCCGAGAGCCTGCCCTTCGCCGAGTCCAGCTTCGACGTCGTCTTCCACGTGGGCGGCATCAACTTCTTCAACGACCGCGCCAAAGCCATTCGGGAGATGATCCGCGTGGCCAAGCCGGGCAGCCTGCTGCTCATCGCCGATGAGACCGAGAAGCATGTGAAGGAGGTCTATGAGAAGGGGCTTGGCCCCATGTACAAGAACCGCAAGGCGCCGGTCAGCGCGCCCGTCGATCTGATTCCGCCCGAGATGCAAGAGATCCATCTCGAACAGATGAGATACGGCGACTGGTACGCGCTCACCTTCCGCAAACCCGCCGCTGGAAAGTAGAATCGGGAGTATCCAAAGCCAAGGAAAGGGCTCCCGCATAATATGAACAAGCTCGAAGAGATTGCCGCCCGGCGCAAGCGCGCTCATGCGCAGTTGCTGGCAGCCAGGTCGAAGGTTTACGACGGCTTTCTGGCGATGGAAAAGTCGGCATACTGCGACGGCGCTCTGCCCAAGAAACAAGAAGAGTTGATTGCCGTGGGAATCTCCGTGGTGAAAGACTGTGAATCCTGCATGCAGTGGCACATCGAACAGGCGGCAGCCGGTGGGGCGACCTTTGAGGAGCTGCTGGAGGCCATCGAGGTCGGCATCGAGATGGGCGGCGGCCCGGCCACGGTCTCGGCGCGGTTTGCCTTGGAAGTGATGGAGAGCCTGAGAGTGAAGCCGCGCCAGCCCTGACGGCAACTGCGGATTCCCAACTGGAAGCCCGGCCCATCAGCGCGCCTATAGAATGGAAGCATGATTCTTGAGACCTTCCCCGTCGGCCCGCTCGAATGCAACTGCACCATCCTCGGCGACGAGGAGGCCGGCGAGGCCATCGTCATCGATCCCGGCGACGAAGTGGGGCGCATTCATCGCCGCCTCACCCAGCTCGGCCTCAAGCTCAAGCAGATTCTCGTCACCCACGCCCACATCGACCACGTGGGCGGCGCGCTGCGGCTTAAGCGGCTCACCGGCGCGCCCATCCTGCTGAACGAGAACGACCTGCCGCTGCTCAAGATGATGGCCATGCAAGCCGGCTGGCTGGGAGTGGCAACACCCGAGACGGCGCCGCCCGACGCCTCGCTGGACGACGGCCAGCGCGTGGGCCTGGAACGCTACCCCGCCCAGGTGCTGCACACTCCCGGCCATACCCAGGGCTCGGTCTGCCTGCACTTTGCCCCGCTCAAGATGGTCATCGCCGGCGATACGCTCTTTGCCGGCAGCATCGGCCGCACCGACCTGCCCGGCGGCAACTCCCAACAGATCATCGACTCCATCGAGACCCGCCTGCTGGCCCTGCCCGACGAAACCAGGGTTCTGCCCGGCCACGGCCCCGCAACCACCATTGGCCAGGAGCGTAGGAGCAACCCCTTCCTGTGTGCGCGGTGACCGCAAAGCTTCAATCTTTCAACCTGTTTATTTTCAATCGAGCGGAAATCACGCTTCAAGCAACGCTTACGCTCGAAGCCCCGAAATGTTACTACCTTGATCCGTTTCCAAGTAGTTAACAAGCCCGGTTACTCCGGTACTGAATTCCCGCTTCGGCCCCAGCAGGCTCACCACCAGCCAGCCGGAGCCGGCCATCCCGAAGAAGTACCCCGGATGAACCCAGACCCCGCGCTCCAGCAGCGCAAGCACCGTCTGCTCGTCGGGCGCGAGCGCCGGAATCCGCAGCACCGCATACCAGCCGCCCTCGACCTCCAGCCTGTGAACCGCCGGCACCCCGCTCAATAGCCGGCCGAGCTCGGCCAGGTTGGCCGCCAGGCGCTCCTTGATCTGGCTCTGGATCGCCGCCCGGCCGCCGAGCCACTTGGGCAGCGCGCACTGCACCGTCGCATTCATGGAGAGAAACGTATCGGCAATCACCTCCAGGCGATCCAGCGCCCGGTCAGCCTCCGGCCCGGCGGCCACAATCCACGCCGCTTTCATCTGCGGCAGGCCGGCTACCTTGCTCAGCCCGCTCACCACAAAGACGGGAACTCCTTCGAGGCCGGCGGCAAAGCTCCTGCCCGCTGCAGCGAAACCATAATCCAGAAAGACCTCGTCCACAATCAGCGACAGGTCTCGCTCCCGGCACATCCGCGCCAGCTCCGCGGCCTCCCACGGCTTGGTAAAGTGGCCGGTGGGATTGTTGGGGTGAACCACAACGATGGCCCGCGTCTCCGGCGCAATCGCCCTCCGAAACCCCTCCGGATCGATCTGCCAGCCCTGGTCGTAAACCAGCGGGGCGGGCTTCAGCCGCACATCGTCCAGCACCGCCAGGAAGTCGAAGAGCGGATAACCCGGCTGAGCGGCGAGAATCTCGCTTCCCGGATCGCAGAGCAGCCGGAAGAGGTAGCTGTAGGCCTCGCTGGTGCTGGTCGTGAGCACAATCTGCTCCGGCTCGACCGCGACTCCGTGGTCCGCATAGTACCCGCAGACCGCCTGGCGCGCGCGCAGGCTGCCCCTGGGCTGCGGATCGTAGTCCAGCGCCCGCGGATCGGTAAGAGCCGCCAGCAGATCCGGTGCGTACTGAAAGCCGCAGCGGGTGGGATTCGAGGCCGTCAGATCGGAAATCGGCAGCCCGGCCTGGGCGCGCAGCCGGTGAGCCCGCGCCAGCTCGCTCTCCTCCGTATTCCAGCCCGTCCTCAGCGAAAAGCGCATTCTATCGTTCCATCCACAAACTGGAGTCGCCCGCCCCGCGCAGGCGGTCAGGCACAATAGGAACAGGCGTCCCTTCCAACCATACACGGGCGTCCACCGGGAGGAACATTGGGCCTGCGCGCGGTTGTCTTCGACTATGGAAGGGTATTGACCGGTCCGCCGGACCCTGAAGCTCGCGCCGCCCTGTTGCGCATCACCGGCCTGCCGGTTGCCCGCTTCGACAGTCTCTACTGGGCCGACCGCCCCGCCTATGACGAAGGCAAGCTCACCGGCTTCGCCTTCTGGCAGAAGCTCGTCCGCGATGCCGGCCTCATGCTTCCCGCGGACAAGGTCGAAGAGCTGAGCCAGTGGGACGCCCGCTTGTGGACTACCGAGAACCCCGCCATGCTCGCCTGGCAACTCGCGCTCAAGCGGCGCGGGCTGCTCACCGCAATCCTCTCCAATATGGGCGACAATGTGCTGGCCAGCGTGGAGCGGGAGTTCGACTGGATTCATCGCTTCGACGCGCTGGTCTGGAGCTTTCAACTCCACATGGCCAAGCCGGCCCGCGCCATTTATCTCCGCACGCTTCATGAACTCGGCGTCCGGCCCGAAGAGGCACTCTTCCTCGACGACAAGCTCATCAACGTCGAGGCTGCGTCGGCGCTGGGCATCCAGGCCATTCAGTTCTCGACGGTCGAGCGCCTGCGCGCCGATCTGATCGCCGCTGGATTGGACAGTGTGCTCCCGCTTCCCTGAGGAGGACTGCTGGTGCTGCCTCCTCCTGAAAGCACTACTTGCCCAGATGGTAAGTTATCCCCAAGTTGGCGTTCATTACGTCCAAGCCGGGATTGACGGGCACAATGAAGCTATTCGAAAAGTGAAAATCGCTGAATAGGCCCAGGCGCAGATCGAATCGCGGCGTCAGCCTGGCTTCAACGCCCGTGGCGGACTGCAAGCTGAAGTTCACATAGGTCGACTCCTGCGAGAGCACCTTTTGCGGGAAGAGAAGCATCCCGCCCTTGGCAGTAAGGTAAGGCTTGACCGCCTTGTGGTCCCGCCACATCATCCGAAACCCGATCGGCGAAAATCCAACCCCAGGCACGATGTGCCGGTCGGGGGTTGTCGGAGTGCCCCATATATCTTGTGTGACCGGCGCGTCCAGAAGAACCACCGGCAGAAACTCCGCCGCGTAGTCCATTCGCGCCTTCAGTAAGCGGCCCCAGGAATGACGGTCATACTCCACTCCCCCCGTGTAGAGATGGCAGCCTGACCCGCTGGCGAAGATCTTGTAATGACCGTAAGAAGCCAACCCCTCGATGGTGATGTCGGCCTCCACCGGCTGCCTGGCGGCCGGCGTCGTCTCTTGGGAGCGCGCCAGTTGCGGCGCGAGCAGGCAGAGCGCGGCCAGAATGGAAAGGAAGATGCGGCAACGGTTGCCGGCGAAGCCGCGCTTGCTCAGTCCCAGGGCAAATGAAGACTCGCTAACTCGATCGAAAGGCAATGGTTCTCCCACGCATTTGGCATGAAAAGGCCATGCCGCAGCTATAAAAGAATGAACTGGACGATGCGCCAATATAACATGAACCCCAAAGCCGGACACCATATATTCCTGCTTGCCGGCTTCCTATCGCGGACTCCAGATACGATAGCTTCCCGACACGTGCATCAGGCTCATGAGGTAAAGCATACCATCGTAGTAGCGCCAGGGTCCGCTGGGGACGGGCGTCCTCCATAATTCCTCGACGAACTTGTCCTTCACCGGCCGGGTCGCAGCCAGGCTGGCCACTGCGCTGGTCGCCACCAGGCCGGTCGAGTGGTCATTTGAACGCGGCTGGCCCTCCAATGTGAACTGGTTCGCATAACTGTCGATGCCCTGCGAGAAAAAGAAAGCCTGCGTCCGATCGCTGAGAGCGCGCTCGCGAGGATCCTTCGCCCACCACGACCAATCCACCGACCAGTTACTCTGCGTCCTCCAGGAATCGAACGAGAAAGTGCCGGCCCGCGGATTCCACGCGACCGGATGCGGCGTGCCGTCGAAGTTCGCATATTCGGGGCACAGGCCGGTCCTGGCGTTCGTCGTCCGCTCGAAAAGATTCCGGCTCGCTTCGGCCGCCTGCGCCCAGAAGGCCCGGTCCTCAAGCGGTCCCCAGCGCGCCCACAGCTCATAAAACGCGGGCAGATGATAGCTGGGGTCGGTGAAATCGGCCTTGCTCTCGACCGGCGTAAACCGGATCATCTTTGCTTCTTCGTTCACCTCCGCGCCTACGGTGCGTTCGCCGAGTTTGGTTGCGCCGGTGCGCCGCTCCCGATGGCGCATGGCGGTCAGCAGCTCGTCGGCCCGCGCCTTGTAGTCGTAAATCCCCACGCCATTTCCCCAGCGATTCGAGGCAAAGTACAGCGCCATCGCAAAGTACTCCTCGCCATCCGGCGCGGGCGTCTCGTCATTCGGCTCCCCACTCACCTTGCACGACCATGAGAAATAACCTTGCGACGGGTGCGCCGGCGAGCTTATGTACATGTAGGTCCTGGCCCAGTTCCAAAGTGAATCGAACTCCACCTTGTGGTTGAGCTGGACCGCGATCATCATGCCGTACGACATGCCCTCGGTGCGCACGTCGTGGTTGAAAACGTCGCTCAGATAAGCCAGCGGCCCATTGCCATTCGAGCCCGCCGCGTAGTAAATCGCCTGCGTATCGGGGTCGCCGTGGAAGAGTTGCTGAAAGGCGGCGTCGATCTTGGCATCTATCTCCGCCTGCGAGTGGCCGGCCTCGGCAAACAGGTTCCGGTAATGGTGGGTTGCATAAGCGCCGTGGCCATCGTCCAGCGCCACGGGCCGCTGAGCCCGCTCAACGATCTTCGGCGGCGCGGATTGTCCCAATACCACCGGTGTGACAAGGGCGGCAAACAGCAAAACGAAAAGAAGTCTGCGGATCATGAGATTCGAGCTCCGAGAAACGCCTGGGCTTTGGCTCCTGCATTACGATAGCGCAGACTCGCCGGCGCCGCCTACGAAGCCATCCCCAGGCCCACCAGATTGGTAGCCACAATCAGGAGGATAACACCGGCCCAAAGCAGCCGAATCGGCTTGCTCCCAACGCCGGCCCACTCGCCCAGCGCCAGGCCCACCAGGCCGGCAAACAGAACGTAGCCGCTCATGTGCAGCATCCAGTTCACATACGACAGCCGTTCGGGAATGTTGGCTTGGCCCCAGGCATAAAAGAAGAACTGGAGATACCACATGATTCCGCCCGCCGCGGCCATGGCGCCATTCTTGAGCAGCGTTCCTCCCGGCTGCGACAGGTCGGCTCGCAAAGACAATCTCTCCAACGCGGCCAGGCGGATGAAGCAGTAACTCATGTTCACCAGCGCGCCGCCGCCCATGATGAATACATAACTCGGCAGGGCCGCATAGAGCGGGTTCACGCCCAGACTCATCGCCGCGGCTTTCATCGGCACCGCCGCATCGATGGCAAAGGCCATGCCGGAGGAAAAGATGCCGCACAGGCAGGCGAGCAGCAGCCCCAGCTTCAGATTGAATTCCTGAAGCTCGCCGCGAAGTTGCAACTCCTTCTGATGGCCGGCATAGGAGACGACGGCCACGCCGGTGAGCGCCACCAGCACACCCGCCATGGTGAAAAGGCCGCTTCTGGTAGTAAACAAAATCGCTGCCTGCCCGTGCAACAGCGGAGGCATCAGAGTGCCCACCATGAGCGTGACGCCAATGGCCACGCCGACGCCCAGTGAAATGCCCAGATGGCGCATGGTGAGGCCATAACTCACATTGCCCACGCCCCACATTGCTCCGAAGAGGGCGACTTTCAAGAGCACATGCGCATTGATCGATCCGTAGAAACCGAAAAAATCCGGGAGCAGAAACAGACTCACCCCGATGGGCAGCAGTATCCAGGAGAAAAAGCCGGCAACCGCCCACGTCGTCTCCCAGCACCATCTCTTCACCTTCCCGATGGGCGCATAGAACGATGCGGCCGACGCCGCCCCAACCATGTGCCAGCCGATCCCCGCGACGATTGACGTCACTCTCTCTCCCTTCCTTCCTGCTGCCGGCAAATCCCTCATTCCGCCGGTAGGCAGGTTTCCAGCGTAGCGGCTGAGTCGCCAGTTTGTACAGCGACCAAGCCTCTTGTTAGAACGCTATCTCAAAGTTGTAACTCCCCGCCGCCAGTACAAAGCCGCTCTCCCCGCCGCTCGCCGTCGCAATGGGCAGTTTGCTCGTCAAAGGAGCGCCCTCCAGCTTGTACTTCGCTGCCTCAGCCAAGCTCAGACTCAGCCAGCCGGTGGTATTGGCTGGAATGGTTACATGCCATTCGGCTGTCGTTCCCTTCACCGTCCAATCCGAGTGAATCGGGCCATAGGCCGAAGCATAGTCGAAGGCAACGTGGCCCAGCCGCGCATCGAAGACCGGATGCAGCACCACCCTGTGGAAGCCCGCGTCGTACGGAGACGCATCCACGCCCGCCGCGTAACGATAGATCCAGTCGGCCACCGCGCCATAGGCATAGTGGTTATAGGAGTTCATGCTGGGATCGTCTTTCATTTGATCGCCGTTCCACCGCTCCCACATGGTGGTTGCGCCGTGCTCCACCAGGTAGCCCCACGACGGGTACCCGGTATTGAGCAGCAACTGGTACGCCAGCTTGGCGTAGCCGGCCTTGGTCAGCTCTTCCAGCAGGTACGGCGTGCCCAGAAAACCCGTGCCCAGAAAACCGTGATTAGCCTCGATCTTGTCTACCAGCTTTTGCGCGGCGGCAGCACGCAGATTCTCAGGCACCAGGTTCATGTGCAGCGCCAGCACATAGCCGGTCTGCGTGTCGCCGCCCTTGCTCATCGCATTCGGGTTGTTGATTCCGCCAAAGGGCGATGGGCTATTGTCAGCGCCGGCCACAAAGCCATCGGGATGAACAAACTGCTTCTGGAACGCGGCGCGAATCTTATCCAGGAGCAGCGCGTACTTCACCTCGTCGTGCGTCCGCCCCGTTGCATGAGCCATCTGCTCCATCAGCGTCGCATCATAGGCCCAATATGCCGTGGCGATGAGCGCGTAGTCCGTTCTTCCCTCGGGCGAAAGCCAGTCTCCAAACGGAGTCCCGGCCTCGTGCGTCCACAGCCCGTCCGGGTTGGCGGCCTCGATGGCATTGAGATACTTCTCCATCGCGGCCCAGTTCTCTTCGATCACGCTGGTGTCGCCGGTTTGCAGCCATGAAGTCCAGGGAATGATTACGCCGGCATCGCTCCAGCCGGCCGCGGAACCGGAATGGGGCTGCTCGGTGCCCGGCGCATAAATGCCGTAGTACGGCGTCCCGGCCTGCGTCCCGCGCATATCCGCGGCAAACTTCCGCGAGAAGGCCGCCAGGTCCATGTTGTAGCTGGCCGCGCGCCAGAAGACCTCCGCGTCTCCCATCCAGCCAAGACGCTCGTCGCGCTGCGGGCAGTCCGTGGGCACGCCCACAAAGTTCGAACGCTGCCCCCACAAAATGTTGCTCCACAACTGATTGATCATGGCGCTGCCGGTTTCGAGCTTGGCCGTGAAGGGAGCATCGGTGTGGATGACTTCTGCCTTCACCGCGTCCTTGTCCGGCGCCGCTGGCAGGCCCGTCACTTCGGCATATCGAAAGCCGTGGAAACTGAAGCCTGTCTGATATTGGAACCCGAACCCAGTCCTGCTGTGAAAACGTTCGGTGAACGTAGACACAAAATTGTCTGTAGCCTTTGCGGTACGAAGATTGTCGGTATAGATTGTGCCGTCTGGATTGAGAATCTCCGCAAAGCGAACACGGAGTCGATAACCATCGTGGAGTCCTCGCAACTCCACTTTTTCTAAGCCAGTAAGGTTCTGCCCGAAGTCGTACACGTAGACTCCAGGCTTGGGCTCCGTCATTGAAACCGCAGGTACCTCGCGTTCGATCCGAATTGGCTGAAAATCCTGGGCTACGATCTGCACGGGCGCGGGGTAAATGATCGCCGCATTGTCCTTGATGATGTCGGGAAAACCCGGGTCCGATTCGCCAACAAAGCCCTCGTCGAAGTTGATTGATTCCCCGTCATACAGCTCTGAGCGAATACCGTTTCGCGCAGCCTGCCAGCTCGCATCGGTTGTCACCCACTCCACGGTTCCATCTGTGTGCTCGATGCGAAACTGCGCTAGTAGAGCGGGTGGCGTATCTCCATAGTTGTTGGGCTGCTGACGCCACTCCAGCGACGTGGAGTACCAGCCCGGCGCCAGCCAAAAGGAGATCGCATTCTTGCCCACCACAAGCAGATTCGTCACATCGTAGGTCTGGTAGACGACCCGCTGACGATAGTCTGTCCATCCCGGCGCGAGCACCTGGTCGCTCACCTGGCCCCCGTTCAGGATCCCATTCACGCTCGGATAATAGGCTCCTAGCGCCGTGGCATAGAGCCGCGCCGACTTTACCGGCTTGCTCACCTCAAACGTGTGCCGCAACGTCTTCACCGAGTCGGGAATCCAGGGATGACCCAGCGGCTGGCTTCCCGGCCTCTGCGTCTGCGTCCACTCGACCGCGCTCTTCCAGCCCGAGTCGTCGAAGCCCTTCCGCTCCCAACCCGGAGCGGCAGGAACCGCCGTCTTCCAATCCGTTCCGCTGGCAATGGCCGCCGTCGTACCGTCCGCATACTCCACTACCAGCGTGGCAATCATGGGCGGCGCATCGACCGCGACCCTTCCGCTGTGATTGTCAAAGTAACGCACCGTCTCGATGGCGATCGTGTTGGCGCCTGCGCTCAACCTGCCCGTAACGTCCGCGCGCACAAACTTCTTCCACGGCATCTGCTTCCACGGCGGAAACTTTTCGGCCGTCATCACCTGCGCGCCGTTGATCCACGCAGAAACCGTATCCTGCCCGGTGGCGTAGAGCGCAGCCCGCAGCACCGGCTTGGCTATAGTCACCGTCGCGCGATAGGCGAAATCCTGTTCCAGTGATTTTCCCAACAACGTCCGAGCTATCCCGTCCGGGCTCACGATCCAAATAGCCGGGGCGTAGCGCACCGCGGCCTCCTCGGCCGTCTCGTAGCCAATCCATTGGCCGCGCCAGGCGTCCTGCTTCAGCAGGCCCGTCTCCCACCAGCTCGTCTCGCTCTGCGCATACGGCTTGCCCGCCGCATCCCATGCCTTCACCAGCCAAAAGTAACGAGTGCTGGCCTGAACCGCCGGTCCCGCATAGCACACATTCAACGAGGCATCCGACTCGACTCGCCCGCTATCCCAAACGTCCGCCTTGCCCTGGCTGAAGAGCTCAGCCCGCGTGGCAACCAGCACTTCATAGGCGGTCTGCTTCGCGCCCCGCGCCGGGTCCTGCAACTGCCATGAAAACCGCGGCGCCGGATCGTCGATGCCCAGCGGTGTCTTCAAGTTGTCCACGCGCAACTCGACCGGCCCGGTGAATGCCGGAGCCCGCGTCGCCGCCAACGGCGCCGCCGCCGCTCCCAGAATCGCTCCCAACGCCACCAACCGCATCATTGCCATCTTCATACCTCTGCGCGCCTCTCAGGAACAACAGAGATTATTGTGCGGCTCGCTGGCGCATATTGGAAAGCTTCCGCGCCGCAGGCAAGATCTACAGGCAAGACTTTCTCAAATGAAATAACTTTCCAGGCGGAAGAACCTAATCCAATCCGGAGTTCCATTGTCAAAGGTTCGCCAGTCCGGCGCGCGCCACCTCCGCCCCGCCGGCTTGCTGACTTGCTGGCTTGCCGACTCGCCGCAGGCTAAACTCACCCCATGGCCCTCCGCCTCTTCGCCGCCACCTCCAGCCAGGGCAAGCTGCGCGACTTTCGCGCCGCCGCCCAGGCCCACTCCATCGCCATCGATTTCCTCCCCGCCGCGGCCGCCATCCCCGCTCCCGAAGAGAACGGCGCCACCTTCGCCGCCAACGCCGCCCTCAAAGCCGTCTATTACTCCCAGCTTGCTCCCGGCGAACTGGTTCTGGCCGACGACTCCGGCTTGGAGGTCGATGCCCTTGACGGTGCTCCCGGTGTGCGCTCGGCCCGCTTTGCCGCCGACTCCGGTCTGGTCGACTCGCCCGACGCCAACGACAACTCCGACGTGTGGAATAACATCGTGCTTTTGCAGCGCCTGGCCGGAGTTCCGCCCGCCAGCCGCACCGCCCGCTACCGCTGCGTGCTCGTTGTCGCCCGCGACGGCCTTATTCTCCATACCGCCGAGGGCGCGGTCGAGGGACTCATCCTGGAAGCTCCGCGCGGCACCGGCGGCTTTGGCTACGACCCGCTCTTCTATCTGCCCGCGCTCGACCGCACGATGGCCGAACTCGACCTTAAAACCAAGCTTTCGCTGAGTCATCGCGGGCGGGCGCTCCAGGCGCTGCTAGCTTTAATGGATAGGTGAAAGCTCTCCCACTGCTCAGGAACTCTATACAAGAACGTGGGGGCCATCCTTCAAGTTGCCAACACGAAGACTTGCTCCTTTGGCATGATGATGCAATTCGACAAACCAAAATGAGCCAACAGCCCGCGGTGGATGTAGCTGCACTGCAGGAGGTCCGGCATCGGGGTCTGAAGGAAGGATAGGTCCTGGTTGAGTCGAGGAACGAGGAAGTTCGGGGTTCAATCGCTCTGTTGAGCCGATTGCGGCAGGTCAGCAGCCATTGACTATAAAAGAAACAGTTGGTGCCGAAGAAGGGACTCGAACCCCCACACCCTTGCGAGTACGTGGACCTGAACCACGCGCGTCTGCCAATTCCGCCACTTCGGCACGGTACACAGATCCAGCGCTCTCCGCTGAACCGGCACCAACTCTGAGTCTCGCAAATGCGCGAACCTGGTGTCAACCGGCACTCTTGTCCAACGTATGTTGAACCTGGAGGGATAGTCATGCCGGGGCCTGACCGCCGGCAGGTGCGAAGCAAGGAAGTTCGGGCCGGCGGCGTCTACCGCGCAGCGGGACACACGCACGATCTGAACCCCTCCGCGGAGTGATTCGACAAGCCGCAAACATATTGCGGCCAGACCAATTCGAGCAGGGACGAAGCGTTGCCCGCCATGAAGTTGCGAATGTAGTCTCGGCTGGTTTCCGTCTTGGCGCCGGGATCGGCCTGGAACCCGGCAATCAGCCGGCTCACCGAAGCAGTTGAGAATTCGTCCTCGTGGTAAGTCTGCCCATAGTCGTACTCTTCCCTCCAGGTTGCATCCACGCCGGTCTGGTTCGACGCCACAAAGACTCGATAGTCCACCAGCGCCGCCGACGAACGATCGACACGGGCCACCGTGAACGACGGGGCATTCCCATCGATCGGCGAGATCGAAGGCACCATCTTGACCACAACATTCTTCGCGGGCGCTGTCCGCCGTACCCCATCCTCCGCCCTCAAAATGCGCACCTCGTCCATGTGGGTGTGCGCGAAGATGGCCAATTCGACCACGTCGCTGAACTCGACCAGTTCGTCCGCCAACTTCTCGGATGAAAGAAACATCTCCGGCCTTGCGCCGCCGCAAAGGTCGCGCATTTTGGCGACGGTTGCATGCACGTCGATCCCAGGCGGAATGTGGCCCATCACCCAGACCTTCTCCTTGTTGGCGCGGGCGCTGGCGAGTTGCCGCTCGAGCCACGCAAGCTGCTCGGCCGCCGCGGTTGCATCGGCCTTGCCCGAGCAGGTGGCGTACTTGCTCGACATGAACAGATCGTTCAGAACTAAAAGGCGCGCGTTGTGCACCGGGGCCGGAAGATTCACGCTGTAATAGCCGCCCTCAGAAAATCCCTTCACCGAACTCATGCGCTCGGAAGAAGGATAAGCCGCCCCGGTAACCTCGCCGCCAATCACGGAGAGAAACTCGCTGTGAGCGTCAAGCCGGTAGTCGCCGCAATCGGAGTCGTTGTTTCCCAGCGCCACATAGACCGGCACGCCGGGAAGCGCGCCGCCCAGCTCCTGCAGGACGTAGGAAATCGTCTTCTCCACAAAGGCCCGGTAGTCTTGCGGCGAGGAATGGGGAAACACCGCGCTGTACTTACAGTCGAAAGCATGCGCAATCAGATCGCCGCTGACGGTGGCGAAGCTGGCTCCGGCGGCATGATCGCGCACGGCTTGCATGCTGGACTCCAGCAACGGGTAAGACGTGTATTCGCCGCGGGTATGGCAGGTCTGTTGGAGCGCGGCAAAACGCTGCGCGCGATCCGCCGACGGCGGCGCAGCCAGAATCGCCTTCCACTCGCTTGCGGGGGAAGCGGCCAGTTGCGGAACCTTGGCCGGATCCCAGAACGGATCGAAATGAATGTCGCTCAGGAAGAGGGCCGGAATCGTCTCCTCCTCTGCTAGGGCGGCAGGCAGGGCGGTCTGCGCACTCGGTTGTTCTCGACTCGTCTCCGCGGGCTGGCTGCCCTGCGCGAGTACCCCGCTGCACGGCCAAAGCAACCCGGCCAGCAAGATGCACGGCCCGGCAACGGCGCGGAAGCTGCCCGCCGTTCGATTCTCCGTTCGATTCGCCTTCATTCCCGCTCCCTTGCGCCGCGCTCAACCATTCCAGTCGAGAATACCTCACGAGGATTCCCGGCTTCATGCGCCGCGCAGTGAAGAAGGAATCCCGATGCGGTCCTCAGCCTTCCATCTGTTAAAGTGAGGGGTGGTCCCCTCGCTTGAAACCTTCTCTGGAAGAGGGTTGGCGCAGCTTTCGGGGGCTCGGATTTGAACCCCCATGCCTCGCGACCTGCCAAAAGCCTACGACCCCACCGCCATTGAAGATCATTGGGCCGAGTACTGGGTGCGCGAGAAGCTCTTCGCCCAGCCCACGCCTTCGCCGGCAACCGGGACCGCCCAAAGGCGCGGAGCGCCCTCCGTCCCCGACGCCCGGTCGGCCTTTACCATCCTGCTCCCTCCGCCCAACGTCACGGGCAACCTGCACATGGGCCACATGTTCGAGCATACGGAGAGCGACATCCTCATGCGCTGGCGGCGCATGTGCGGCGACCGGGTTCTGTGGGTGCCGGGCACCGATCATGCCGGCATCGCGACCCAGATGCTGGTGGAACGCCAGATTACAAGCGAGGGCTCCAGCCGCCAGCAGCTTGGCCGCGAAGCCTTCGTCGCGCGCGTATGGGAGTGGCGGCGCCACTACGGCGGCGCCATCCTCGGCCAGATGAAGCGCCTGGGCGCATCGGTCGACTGGCAGCGCGAGTACTTCACCATGGACGCAAGGCTTTCCGTCGCGGTGCGCGAGGCCTTCGTCCGCCTGCACGAGCAGGGACTCATCTATCGCGGCGCTTACATCGTGAACTGGTGCCCGCGCTGCCAGACAGCCATCAGCGACCTGGAAGTGGTCTACGACGAGCACAAGGGCCATCTGTGGGAGATTCGGTACCCCGTACTCGGTTCGGACGGGGCCGAAATTGGCGCGTACGTGACGGTGGCCACCACCCGCCCCGAAACTATGCTCGGCGACACGGCGGTCGCCATCCACCCTGAAGACGAGCGCTACCTGCATCTGCACGGCAAGAAGCTCCGCCTGCCTCTGATGGACCGCGAGATTCCCATCGTGCTGGATGAGTGGGTCAGCCGCGACTTCGGCACCGGCGCGGTGAAGGTAACTCCGGCGCACGATCCCAACGACTTCGCCATCGGGCAGCGCCACAATCTGCCGTCGATCGACGTGATGGACCCCACCGGACACATCAACTCCGAGGGCGGCGCCTACGCCGGCCTCGACCGCTACGCCGCCCGCAAGCGGATCGTGGCCGACCTCGAAGCCCAGGGCCTCCTGGGGGCCATCAAGGACTACACCAACAACGTGGGCCACTGCGACCGCTGCAAGACGGTGGTCGAGCCGCGGCTCTCCACGCAATGGTTCGTCAAGATTCAGCCGCTCGCCGACCGCGCCATCGCCGCCGTGAAGCCCGATGAAAACGGGAACAAGGCCATCCGCATCGTCCCTGAGCAATACGAGAAGGTCTATCTCGAATGGATGAGTAACATCCACGACTGGTGCATCTCGCGCCAGCTATGGTGGGGCCATCGCATCCCCGCGTGGCACTGCGCAAGCTGCCGCAAGATCACCGTAGCGCGCGTCGATCCTGGCGCTTGCGCCCATTGCGGATCGGCGCAGATCACGCAGGAGACCGACGTGCTCGATACCTGGTTCTCGTCGGGCCTGCTCCCGGTTTCCGTCTTCGGCTGGCCCGGGATTCTGGGTGCCCCAGGTCCCTCGCATTTGGGGACCTGGGAAGGCAGTGAGAATCGCGGCGACTTCGACGCCTTCTATCCCACCAGCCTGCTGGTCACCGGGTTCGACATTCTCTTCTTCTGGGTCGCGCGCATGATTATGTTCGGCTGCTGGTTCGCTGGCGACGTGCCGATGCCCGACGGTTCAAAGCGCGAGTTGAAGGATTCTGTTCCGTTCCGCGAGGTCTACATTCACGCCCTGGTCCGCGACGCCAACCGCGAGAAGATGTCCAAAACCAAGGGCAACGTCCTAGACCCCATCGAGATCGTCAAGACCTATGGAACTGACGCGGTGCGGTTCACGCTGGCCTCCATGGCCTCGCCCGGAACCGACATCGCCTTCAACGTAGCCCGCACCGAGGGCTACCGCGCCTTCGCCAACAAGATATGGAACGCCGCGCGATTCCTGTTTATGAACGTAGACCGCGCGGCGGAAGTGGGTATTTTTGTTGATTCTTCCGCCCTGGGCGGAATGCCAACCGTAGCGGACGATGCGCCGCTCGAAGACCGATGGATCGTAGATGCATTCCAAGGCGTTGCGGCACGAGTAAATGATTCGCTGAAAGACTACCGCTACGATGAAGCCGCGAGCTATATCTACCAGTTCTTCTGGGGTAGCTTCTGCGATGCGTACATCGAGATCGTAAAGCTACGTCTCGACTTCTCCGATGAACACAGCGAGGCCCAGATTAAGGCAGCACTCTCGGTACTGGTCGGCATTTTTGAGGCTTCGCTGCGTCTGCTCTCCCCGTTTATGCCATTCATAGCGGAGGAGATCTGGCATCAACTTTTTGAAGGTAATCCGCCGAAACGGTCGATCGCACTTACTCAGTATCCGGTCATCGAAATAGACTGGCTAGAGCGTGCGAATCGAGGAACGCACGATCCAATCCTTCAAATGGATCGCCTGTTAACCCTTAAGACCGAGTTGCTCTCGCTGCGCAAGGAGATGGGGGTTGAAGAGAAAGTATCTGTCCCCATCGTTTTAGGTTGTACTCCATTTCTCCGAGAGATAATCGAAAAGAATCGCTCCTGGTTCGTTCGGTTAGCCAAAGTAAGCGAGATTAAGTATGACCAAAGTGCTGGTACAAGCCATCCGGAGTTCAAATGGCGTCTTGGAACTGACTTTGTAGTCGCGGTCATTTATGAGAAGCCCATTGACGTTGCCGCCGAGCGCGAGCGCTTGACAAAGGAGATTGCCAGGCTTGAGAAAGGTCTAGCAGCCGATGAGCGACAGTTGGCTGACCCGAACTTCTTGGAGAAGGCCCCGGCTCAGGTGGTCGAAGGGCGGAAGAAGCAAGCCGCCGAGACGCGGTTGCTGCTCGAAAAAGCCCGCGCCGCGCTGGAGAATCTGAACGAAGAAGGGTAATTATGTCCTGCGATTGTGGTCAATGCCGGGAGCACTACAGAACCCTTGGAATCGGCTACGGAATCCCCACGGAATCCGAGATTCAAGATGCTTATCGGGAGGCAATCAAGCAATGGCATCCCGATCTATATGAGAATTTCGCCAGCTTGCGAGCCGATGCGGAAGAACGATTCAAGCTGATTCAAGTTGCGTACAGGGAACTGAAGGAGCATAACTCGATTGCGATGGAATCTCCGGCGGAGATCGCCCAAGGGGAAATCGTTCCTGAAAAGCCCGTGGATACGCCGCCCATCTCGTTTGGCGACGCGCCCGGTTGTCTTGTTGCTCCGAATTTCACCCCGGAAGCGGAAGAAGTTATCGCTCGCTACGCGAAGAAGCTCGGCTCGGCAATTGCGATCGTCGATCTTACCGGCTCCCGATCGCAAACCCGCAGCTATGCACAGTTCTTTCTCCTCGCCGATCTTGGAATCATGGTGCGGGATGCGCAAAACATCGTCTCGCTGCTTTGGTACAAGGATCTGGGAGAGATCAACCTGATTCGCAGGCAAGAGCAAAGCAAGCATGGTATGTGGCAAAGCCTTGTCGGAGGTATCTCCGGCAGCCAGCCTAAGTGCGTGCTTCAGATCCTCCGGAACAATGGAGCGCTTTTTTACTCGCTTGCCGGTCAGGTGGAGGACAGCGTCAAGACGGCTATTCATGACTTTCTTCAGCTCAAGAAGAATCAATCGCATCCCTGAGAGTGCGAAGGGGGAACCATGGATTGGAAGAGCAGCCGCATCGACACCATGCTGGAGCAGGCCTTGCTTGAAGACAAGGCCGCCAGCGACGCGACGACCAACCTGACCATCGACCCCGACCTGCGCGCCACGGCCTCGATCGTTGCCCGGCAGGAGCTGGTGGTGGCCGGGCTGGGCGCGGTGCCGCGCATCCTTGAGATCTTTACCCGGCTCGACCGGCGTCCGCAGTCGCAGACCCGCTTCGAGGTCGTCAGCAATCCGGAGATCTTCGACGGCGTGCGCGTTCGCGATGGCGCGGTGCTGGCCGTCATCCGCCACAACGCCCGCGTGCTGCTCAGTTGCGAGCGCGTGATGCTCAACCTCATGCAGCACCTGAGCGGCGTAGCCACGCTGACGCGGAAATACGTGGACGCCATTCACGGAACCCCGGCCCACGTGCTGGACACGCGCAAGACCGTGCCCGGCCTCAGGCTTCTGGAAAAATACGCTGTGCAGTGCGGCGGGGGAACGAATCACCGCATCGACCTGGCCAGCGGCATCCTCATCAAGAACAACCACATCTCGCTGGGCGGCGGTTTGCCCGCGGTGCTGACGCTGGCTCTTGAAAGGCGCAGAAAGGGCCAGCGCGTGCAGGTGGAGGTGCGCACCTTCGAGGAGCTTGAAGAGGCGCTCAAATTCGGCGCGGAGGCCATCCTGCTGGACAACATGACGCCCTCGGAGGTGAAGCGATGCGTCGAGCGCATCAAAGAAGTGGCGCCGGGACATCCGCCGCAGGGTCAGCCCGCCAGCGAGCAGCAGGCGCGCTGGATTCCCACCGAGGCCTCCGGCGGCATCGTGCTTGAGAACATTCGCTCCTATGCTGAAACCGGCGTGGACTTCATCAGCGTGGGCGCTCTTACCCACTCGGCCAAGGCAGCCGATATCTCCATGAAGATCGCCGCGGAGTGAGCGCCGTGTTCGATCTGGCTGCGCTCGAAGCCGCTCTGGCGGGAACCGTCTTTGCCGGCAAGCTGCATCTTTCTCCGGTCACCGATTCCACCAACACCGATGCGCTTGAAGCCGCGCGCGGCGGTGCTGCCCACGGCTCGGTCTACCTGGCCGATGAGCAACTGGCCGGACGCGGGCGCGGCGATCATGAATGGCGCTCGCCCGCCGGCGATGGACTCTACGTCAGCGTGCTGCTGCGCCCGCCCATGCCGGCCCGCCGCCTGCCGCTGCTTCCGCTGGCCGCCGGACTCGCCGCGGCCGATGCCATTCGCACCGCTTCCGGGCTCAAGATCGACCTGCGCTGGCCCAACGATCTGCTGATCTCCACCCCACGGACGGATCCGCCGCGGCGGACGTGGGAGCCCCGGCTCGGCTCGCGCAAGGCGGGCGGCATCTTGGTCGAATCGAAGACCGTGGCCGGCAAGGTTGCCTTTGCCGTGGTGGGCATCGGCATCAACGTGCATCAGCGCGGCTTTGCCGATGAACTTCCACCCCAGCGACAAGGTGGGGGCCCTCTGGGCATCGCCGG
>JBEKPA010000006.1:0-32570 GCA_049521195.1 Occallatibacter sp. | reverse complement strand
GCCATGAGGTCTTTCTGCGGCTGGGCCGCCAGGAAATGGAAGCAATGGAAATGCTGGCTGGAGCGGCGGAACTTGCGGGAATCGATCCCGCCGGCGCGCGGATCGCCGTATGCGACGATGCCGCAGCCGCGCTGCTGGCTTCGGCCTGGCCGGACGCGGAGCTGGTGCGAACTCCCCCGCCCACGGCCGCCGATGCGCTTGAACTTTGCGCGCCGCACGCTGTGGCCGGGGAGTTTGTCGACGTGGCGCTGCTTGACGGCCATTACCTGCGCCGCTCGGATGCGGAGATCTTCGGCGAGCCTGCCGCGCCGCAACGCCTATGAATCCCCCCCTCGACGCGCGGCTGCGGATTCGCCGCATGGCGCTCGCGGACCTGGCTCCGGTGATCGAGCTTGCCCTGAGCCTGAAGGACGCGCCGCACTGGCCGCGCTCGGCTTACCTGGCCGCCCTGGACCCCGATGCCGCCCCGCCCCGCATTGCCCTGGTGGCCGAGGATCTGGAGACCGGCGCCGTTCAGGGCGTCGCCGTGGCCAGTCTGCTCCCGCCCCAGGCCGAACTGGAGACGATTGCGGTGGCCCCCGAGGTTCAGCGTCGTGGCCTGGCTTGCCGAATTCTTATTGCGATGGCCGATGAACTCAAGAAGGCATTGGTTACGGAAGTGCTAGTCGAAGTGCGTGCCTCGAACTCGGCGGCGCTCGCATTCTATCGGGCGCAAGGGTTCGCGATAACCGGGCGTCGCCCACGCTACTACGCAGATCCCATTGAAGATGCGGTTCTGCTGGACCTGCGTTTGGCGTGATCCGAGCCTGCTCGCCGCCCCTCTGGAGCCGATGTGCCCGCCTGTGATCTCGATTACGCCGCAGCGCTCTTCGCCGGGAATCCACAGTCTCCGATGACTTTTGGCTCTTTTTCTCTCTTGCCGATTGCACCTCAATGGCGATATATGTAAATGTTCAGTTACTACAGGAGGTGCTTGATGGATGAAGTACAGAATCCAACGTTGAGCGAAGAGATCGATCGCCTGCACGCCGAACATCGCCGCTACGCTCAACGGTTGGAGGATTTGCTTCAGAAGCCCTATCTCACCGTGGAAGAACAGCTTGAGGAAGTGCGCCTGAAGAAGCTGAAGCTGCACGCCAAAGACCTGATCTTCGCTCTGGAGCGCCAGTTGCCGGTTCTCGCCTAGAGCCCGGAAACCGGGTCCGCTTGGCCGCTTCGGTTCCGGCGGGCGATTTGGCCGAGGTTCAGCCTCGCCGCGCTGGATTTTTGCGGCCTCAGCGCGCCCCTCGTGGCTTGATTGCGGCTGGCCTGCATGTGGTGTTGCGCCTATTCGGGCCGCGTGCAGGGCGCGTGAGCGAAATTGCCGTAGGCTCAAGCGGAATGACCGTATAATCGTTTGGGACGATGGTTCGCGACGGTTACATCTACGGTTTGAGCTTGCTGGCGGTGGCGATGTTGCTGGCTTGGGCTACGGGCAGTTGGGCTTGGACCGTCGCCCCGGTGCTGCTGGCAGCGTTCTTTCTATGGTTCTTCCGCGACCCCCAGCGCACGGTTCCCGATGGCGAGGGTTTGATTGTGTCGCCCGGAGACGGGCTGGTCACCGAGACGGCCGCTATCGCCACCCACGAAGGGCCCCGGCAGCGGATCAGCATCTTTCTCAGCGTCTTCGACGTGCACGTGAATCGCTCGCCGATCGGCGGCGTTCTCACCCAGGTGCGCTATCGCAAAGGCGAATACCTGAACGCCATGAACCCTTCCTCGGCGGACCGCAACGAACAGAACGCCGTCACCGTGCGCACCGCGGCCGGCAGAGACGGCCAGGGCTTTGAAGTCACCTTCAAGCAGATTGCAGGCCTGCTGGCGCGGCGCATTGTCTTCAACTTCAGCGAGGGCGATGCGGTGGAGCGCGGCCAGCGCGTGGGGCTGATCAAGTTTGGCTCCAGGGTGGATGTGCTGCTACCCGCCGAGGCTGCCCTGCGGGTCAAGGTAGGCCAGCGCGTCAAAGGCGGATCGAGCGTGCTGGCAGTCATGCCGAATGGAGAGCCGCTGTGAACGGCCGCGATCACGCTCTGGCCAAAGCGAAGGCCCAGGCCCGGCTTCGCCGCGGCATGTTCCTGCTGCCTTCCTTGTTTACCGTGGTCAACATTGCCGCCGGCTTCTTCTCCATCACCGAGACCATCACGGCCATCAGCGGCGACGCGCAAACCCATCTGGATTGGGCGGCCATCAGCGGCGACGCGCAAACCCATCTGAACTGGGCGGCCCTCGCCATCCTCTTCGCCATCCCGTTCGACGCTCTCGACGGCCGCATCGCCCGTATGACCAATACCACCAGCGAGTTCGGCAAGGAGCTGGATTCGCTGGCCGACGCCATCACCTTCGGCGTCGCGCCCAGTCTGCTGGCGCTCATTTGGGGCTTCAATTTTCTGCCCGATACCATCAACCCGCAGTTTCGCCTCCACTTGCAGCAGGCCGGGGCGTTCATCTGTTTTCTGTTTCTCATCGGCGGGGTATCGCGGCTGGCCCGGTTCAACATCAGCCACGACGCCCAGCCGCGCAATCCGGGCCGGCCGGACCGCAAGTACTTTGTGGGCATGCCGATCCCGGCGGGGGCCGGGATCCTGGCCTCGACCGTCCATTTCTTCTACGGCATTCCCGTCAACGATTGGTGGCGGTGGATTGCCATTCCCTGGCTCATCCTGGTGGGCCTATGCGGGTTCCTGATGGTCAGCACCTGGCGCTTCTGGTCGGGCAAGGAGATCAATTTCTCGCGCAGCCATCCATTCCAACTGCTTTTTGTGCTGGCCCCTGTCTTTTATGTTGTTTTCCGGTACTCGAATGTCTCGTTTTTCGCGATTGGACTCATCTATATGTTCTCCGGAATCTGGGCGCGGGCGGCCTACTCGTGGTCGCGGCGGCGAAGAAGAAGGCCGGCCGGCGTCTCCGGCCCCGAAGCAACCGCTGCCGAGCCGGACTCCGTGACGCCCTCATAATCCTTCCCAGCAAAAAAGGATACCTGTGTACAAGATTGCCATTGCCGGAGCCTCTACCCTGCTCGGCCGGGAGCTGAAGGAAGCGCTGGAAGAGTCGCCTCTGGCCACCGCCGACCTTGTCTTGCTGGACGAGGAGACCGCGCAGGGCCAGTTGGACCGGGTGGGCGACGAGGTCGCTCTCGTCCAGGCCATCGCCGACGATGCCTTTGAGCGCGTGGACTTCACCTTCTTCTGCGGCACGGAGAACCTGACCCGCAAGCACTGGCGCCAGGCGCTGCGCTCCGGCTCCACGGTACTCGACCTCTCCGGCGCCCTCGACCAGGAGACCGGCGTGCTGGTGCGCGCTCCGTGGCTGGGTTCCGCGGCCGCTGCTCCCGACCTGTTTACCCCCGCCGTGGTCCCCGCCCACCCCGCTGCGCTTGCGCTGGCGCTGCTTCTGGAGCGGTTGCAACTGGCCGCGCCGGTGTGCTTTGCCGCCGCCACGCTGCTCCAGCCGGCCAGCGAATTTGGCCGCGCCGCCTTGGACGAACTGCATCAGCAGACCGTCAGCCTGCTCAGCTTTCAGGGCCTGCCGCGCGCCCTCTATGACGCCCAGGCAGCCTACAACCTGCTCAGCGGCCTGGGCGAGAACGCTGCCGTCAGCCTCAACGCGGTCGAGGCCAGGGTGCGCCGCCACTATGACGCGCTGGGGGGCGGGCGCTGGCCGGCGCTGGCTTTGCAGGTCATTCATGCCCCGGTCTTTCACGGGCAGACGTTTTCGATAGCCGTCGAGATGGAGCGCCCCGTGGAGATCTCCGCGCTGGAGGAGGCGCTGAGCGGCGACCACGTTGACCTGGTCCTCGAAGATACGGATTCGCCCTCCAATCTGGCTGCCACCGGCCAGAACGATCTCCTGGTCCGGCTGCGCCCCGAACTGGGCGGCGGGCGCAACGCGAATGCGGCCTCCCGCCTGTGGCTGTGGGTCGCCTGCGACAATCTGCGCCTCAACGCGCAGAATGCCGTCGAGTGCGCCCTGGACCTACGCCGTCTGCGCCCGCAGGGGACGGTGCAGTAAGAGTACCCGAGGGGGCAAGGCAAGAACAGTTTGTTCTTAATTCGGCGCGATTCTCGCCTTGCGCGGTAGTCTGAAGATCATGCGCACGGCCTACATCGGAATGGGCGGCAACCTGGCCAGTTGGGCGGGAACGGCGGAGGCTACGCTGGCGGCGGCGGCTTTGCGCCTGGAATCGCTCGGGCGCCTGACCCGCCGGTCGTCGCTGTACCTGGCCGAGCCGGTGGGCTTCGTCGAGCAGCCGCGGTTTGTGAATGCCGTCGCGGCGCTTGAGACCGACTTGACCCCGCGGGAGCTGCTGGATAGGCTGCTATCCATCGAACGGGAGTTTGGCCGGGACCGGGCGGTGAGCTTCGCGAACGGACCCCGAACGCTGGATCTGGATATTCTGCTCTTTGGCGACCTTGTGGTCAGCGCGCCGGGCCTCGAGATTCCCCATCCACGCTTGGCCGAGCGGGCTTTCGCGCTGATTCCTTTATGCGAGATTGCGCCCGCGGCTGTGGAGCCGCGCCGGAGGAAGACCGCTGCGCAGTTGCTCGAAAGCCTGCTCGAGGGCTCCAGCAACGCAGCCGACGCCGTGGTCCGGCTCGAAAGCGACGCCTGGGTCAGCCGCTAGAATCGTCTGGTGGCTCTCGAATTCAATGTACTGGCGGCGACCGAGGCGGGCGGACGGCGAGGCGAGCTGCGCCTGCCTCACCGCGCCGTCCAGACGCCGGTCTTCATGCCGGTGGGCACCGCCGGGACGGTCAAGGCCGTGCCGCAGGACGTGCTGGAAGGCCTGGGCGCCGAAATCCTCCTGGGCAACACCTACCACCTCTACCTGAGGCCCGGCCACGAGGCGATCCGGCGCATGGGCGGGCTGCACCGCTTCATGAGCTGGCCGCGGGCACTGCTCACCGACTCCGGCGGCTTTCAGGTTTTCAGCCTGAGCGGGATGCGGCGGGTCAGCGACGAGGGCGTGCGCTTCCGGTCGCATCTGGATGGCAGCAGCCATTTCTTCACCCCCGAGCACTCCATGGACGTGCAAATCGCTCTCGGCGCGGACATTTGCATGGCCTTCGACGAGTGCACCGAATACCCCGCCGGCCGCAACCGCGCCGAAGAGAGCTTGCGCCTCACCATGGCCTGGGCGCGGCGGTCGCTCGACCACTTTCGCGCGCACTGCCGTGAAGTCGTATGGTCGGGTGCCCCAGGTCCCTCGCACTTGGGGACCTGGGAAGACTGGGTGCCCCAGGTCCCTCGCACTTGGGGACCTGGGAATGAATCCCGCACCCAGAGTCTCTTCGGCATCGTGCAGGGCGGAACCTACCGCGATCTGCGCCGCGAAAGCGCCGAGCGCCTCGTCGAGATGGATTTCGACGGCTACGCCATCGGCGGCCTGAGCGTTGGCGAGCCTCGCGCCCTGACGCTGGAGACCATCGCCGAGGTGCTGCCGCTGCTGCCCGCCGGCAAGCCCCGCTACCTGATGGGCGTGGGCTACCCAGACGAGATTGAGCAGTATGCGCGCATGGGCGTGGACATGATGGACTGCGTTCTGCCCACTCGCGCCGCGCGCCACGGACTTTTGTTCACCAGCGAGGGGCGGTTGAACATCAAAGGTCGTCGGTACGCCGAGGACGAGAGCCCGCCCGATCCCGCCTGCAAGTGCATGGTCTGCCGCCGCTACTCCCGCGCCTACCTGCGCCACCTTATGCAGGCCGGCGAGGCGCTTTCGGGAGCGCTGAACACGATTCACAACCTGGCCTACTACCTGGGAATCATGGAGCGCGTGCGGAAAAGCCTTCAGCCCGAAGGATGAAGGCTCTTTCCTAGCCGCCGATAGCCCCGCCAAGCAGTTGCTTCAATGCCTGGACGTACTCGGTCAGCGCCTGCCGGCCGGCTTCGGTCATGCGATAGAGGGTTTGCGGCTTGCGCTGGACGAACTTCTTTTCGACCGCCACGTAGCCGGCTTCTTCCAGCTTCAGCAGTTGCGCGCCCAGGTTGCCGTCCGTCGAGCCGGTCTTCGCGCGCAGCCAGGTAAACTCCGCCTCTTCGACCCCAGTCAGCAGCGAGAGCAAGGCCAGGCGCAGCTTCCCGTGGATCACAGGATTCAGCTCCGGCAGCTCAGGCATGGGAAGCCCCCTGCTTGTTTCTGCGGGCTTCGCAGACCATCGCATAACCGCCGAAGACGATCTGACAGAGGAAGATGGCAACCAGAAACACGATCGAACTCTGGGTAACGGTGCCAAAGCAGGAAGCCACGGCTGCCAGCCACCACACAGCCGCGCAGGCAAACTGCTCACTCCACTTGAGAATCATGCTGGAGGCCGCGTTGGTCGTGCCCAGCATGGCCGCGATCACAGCTACGAAGAGTTGCTGGTCGTATTTGCCGCTCAACCCCAAAGAAAGCAGTAGAACGAACATCGAGATCCCCATGGCGATCCAGATGGCGCTGATGGCGCGGCCAATGGTAGTTGAAGGTTGCCTGCCTCTCTGGCGCGTTGCCATAACCATAGTCAGCACCGAGGCGCCGATCATGGTCACCGGCCAGGCAATCGCAGTGTGGCCCCAGATGGACCAGCCAAAGCCCCAGGTCGACCAGGCAATGGCGATATAGTAAGCCACACCCCACAGAACAAAGGTCCAACCCCAGCTCTCGGTGCCCCGCCGTCCCTCGGCGATCATGGTTTCGATCAGGCTCAGCCTGTCTTTCAGTTCCAACTCTTCAGAATTTGCTGTCATGTCTTGATCTCCTTCGAGGCCTCTGTTTATTGCCAGAGTGTTCCTCTATTAAGAGTACTCTAAAACATAGAGTAAAGAATGTCAAGAACTTTTCCCAACTTTTTTTGGACTTGGTTTGGAAGATCGTGCTGGGCTGAGCCGGCAGTTCTGGGAATCCTGCTTCGTGCGCCTGGCTGTCAGCCTCGGTCTCGGTCTTTCTCGCTTCTGCTTTCCCGTTCAGTTTCGGGACCGGACCGCGAGCCGGCGGATTTACACTTGTGGGGACATTTTTGGGAGCGTTTATGACCGCTGAAAGTTCTCTTGAAGCCCGCGTTCCACTGTTGGAGCGCGACGGGGTTCCCGCCGAGGTAGCCGTTCTCTACGACAAGCTCTATGCCGACCGCGGCGTGGTGCCCAATATGTTCAAGGCGCTGGCCAACGACCCGGAGCTGGTGCTGGGCATTGCCGCGCTGCTCAAGCCGCTGATGGCCGAGGGCGCGCTCAAGGGCTGGTACAAGGAGCTGATCGCCACCCGCGTGTCCTTGCTGAACCAGTGCGAATACTGCGTCAGCGCCCACCGCTTTCTGGCCGTCAAGCGAGGCGCCACGCCGGAGCAGGCGGCCAGCCTGGAGGCCTTCGAGACCGGGCACTTCACTGAAAAGGAGAAGGCCGGCTTCCGCTACGCGAGCCTGCTTCACGGCTCCGGCCACACCATCGACGAGTCGGCCTTCGCCGAACTCAGCGCCCAATTCAGCCTCCGGGAGATCGTCGAGCTCACCGCCGTCGCCGCCGCCTTCGAGTTCTTCCCCCGCTTCAACTCCGCCTTGCAAATTCCGGTCACACCGCTGCCGGAGGCGAGCGACCCAGGGGACCACCCCGGCTGCTAGTTATGGCATTTTCACAGATAGCGTAAAGTCCTGGGTGCCCCGCCTGGAAACCCTTTGGGCGGCGCGTGTTGCCGGGGTTCGCCGCGGCGAACGGCTAGGGTGGGAAAGCTCAAAACACGGATTGCGGAGTACAGTGAGAATGCCCTATGGCACGACGAAGAGAGTGATCGACTGCGCCGGGAAGCTGTAGTTGGCGACGGTGCTGGCCGCGCCTCCCGTTCCCGGCGTTACAGTCACTGCCGGCTGCGCGACGATAGCGGCCAGGTTGGCGTTGCTGTAAAGGTAGGCCTGCGCGGTGGTCACGGTGGACGACAGGCCCGTAAGCGAGACCGTGCTGGTCAGGCTGCCATAGGTCTTGTTGATCACCATCACGGTCGCTGTGCCAGTGGCGGCGCCGGTGGTGTGGATGGCTCCGTAGACCGAGAGCTGGCCCTGGTTGGCGCTGGTCGAGGGCAGAACCGTATCGCCGAAGGTGGAGTTGGCTCCGTCGTAGTTGCGGTAGATCTGGAATGCCATCATGCCCGGATTCTGCGCCGAGGGATCGGTAGTCGGCCACATGGTGCCCAGATCGAGACCTTCGCGCCCAAAGATGCCCAGAATGTCAGCCTGCGCCAGCGCGCCGTTGATGGACTCCATGCCGCCCCAGTTGTATTCGTCGATGGCCAGCTTGGTGCCTGGGTAGTCGGCCGCGACCCAATTCTTCATCATCGGAATCAATTGCGGAGCTTGCTGCGGGGGCGAACAGCTTGCTGTGTAGTTCGAGTCGGTGATGTAATTCGGCTGAGGGAATTGGCCGCTGGCATCGGTATAGGTCGGATCCCAGAAGACGCGCGCCGAGTTGAGCCGCGCCTGTTGCGCGCCTGTGTCGCCCGCCGTCGCAAATGCAACGGAGTTGCCGCTGCCGGTGGGGTAATCGGCCGCAAAATAGGTGTGCAGGTCGACGTAATCGAGCAACCGGACGTTGTAAATGGATTGAGCCGCTGCGAATTGCTGAAGGTAATACTCGATAAACGGGACGCCGCCGTGCGCCTTCCGATCGACCGGATTGCTCCACGGCTCATAACACGGGCCACCCGTATGCCACCCGGACTCCACATCCTGCTTGGAGTAGAAGTAGTCCCACCAGTAGTCCATCACCGGCCCGCTCACCTGCGCGGTCGGATCGACGGTCTTGATGGCCAGGGCCGTGCCGATGCCCCCCTGGGTCACTTCATCATAGGTGAAGGGCAGGGGATGCACGTCGCGGTCCTCCGCATCCCACCAGCTAGGCTCGTTGTCCAAGTCGTAGATGGCTACGCCTGTACTGCCACTGGCGGAGCCGAACTTGTTCACCAGATAATTCACCCAACCGCCCGTCCAGGTGGCGTCCGCCCACGCAGCGGTTACCGCGGAGGCGGCGGGTGGTGTGGGGGGCGGCTCCGCGATGCTGGTAAGTGTCGGCGAGTTGCCGGTGATATCGGTCTGGCTGGTCGTTTCTCCGTCGCCACATTTGGAATTGTAGGGGTCAAACGCATACTGACTGGGGTAAGTTGAAGCCGGAAAGCTACAAGAGGTACTGTCCTTGGCCACCCAGCCGAGAACGGGCACGGTGCCCAGAGTCTTGATCCCGTTTGTATTGTTGCTCTCGACCAGGGCGTCGAATGCCTTGACCCCGCTGACCGCGGGCCACCCGTCCCCACCGTTGCCGGTCGAGTTTTCAAAGTACCAGTCGGCGATGGAGCTGGTTACGTCCAACTGGTAGTTGTAGCGCTCAGTGGAGTCTCCACCCCAGCGATCGACGGTGATGTTGGTTGGCGCGACCGCGGAGGCGTCGGCGGCGGTCGCGTGCAGCAAATAGGTGTCCATGCCGTAGATGAGGGGGCTGATGGGGTTGCCCGGCGCGCCCACATTTACGGTAAGCGCCGGCCCGGCGGCTGTGGCCGGCGGGCTGAGGGTTACCGTAACGCTGCCGCTGACGTTCGTGAAGCCAGCCATGGTGCTGGTGGCCGTAACCGTGACCGTCGCCGGAGCCGGATAGGGCGTGGTGTAGAGGCCGGTCGAGCTGAGCGTGCCGGGGCTCAAGCTGCCGCAAGAGGGACATGTCAGCGACCAGGTGACGCCGCTGCTGAAGCTGCCGATGCCGGCGACGGTGGCCGTGAACTGCTGCTGCATTCCAATGGTTGCGGTGTTGGGCAAAACGGTGATCGACGTAACCGCGGGCAGAGAATAGTTGGCTGTAACGGTCGTATTGGCGTCCAGGTTTACACCGCAGGCGTTCGCGCTGGGGTGGGAGAAGCATCCCGTCCAGGAGACGAAGGTGTAGTTGCCGGATGTAGCGGGCGCGGTCAGCGTGACGGGGGTCCCGGCATAATAGGTAAGCGCAAAATTCGTGGTTCCGCTGGAGGCGCCGTTGTTGTCCGCGGGAGAGACGCTGATGGACACGCCGCCCGAGGGGCCGGTCGAGTTGACCGTGAGCACATTCGTCGCCCCGGAGATTTCGGTCAACGGACTCGTTCCTTGAGCGCTGCTGTAGATGGACGAACTGGCCGTATCCGGTGTGTAGGCAACTGTCAGGATAAAGTTGGCGCCAAAAGTACCGGTGGGGAGAGCGATCGAACCCGCCGGAACGTTAATGGAAACACTGCCGTTGCTCAGGGTTGCCGGCGCGCTGGAGTAGGTTCCCCCGGCGCTCAGCGTCACAGTTCCGGTTGGTGTCGGGTTGCCGCTGCCGCCGCTGACCGAAACTGCCACCAACAACGCCTGCGCCGTCGTAATGCTCGACGCCGACGGTGTCACCGTGACCGTTGGCGTGATTGTCGCCGGAGTGACATAGATGGCGGTCACGGTCATATTCCCGTTGACCGTCAAAATGCATTCTTCGCCATTGGCGGGGAATGCGCAACCAGCCCACCCGGCAAACGTGTTGCCGCCGGCTGTCGCGGGAGCCATCAATCCGATACTGGCGCCCGCCCCGGCTACGAATGTAAAGGGCGTGGGAATGGGGGGAGCAACAACAAGGGGGCAGACGTTAGCGATGCAGACCTGCGAAATGAGCACGCCGCTGGACGGGTTGATCGAATTCACGGTGACGACATAGGACGTTCCGGCGGGAACGATGACCGAAGCCATTCCGGAAGCGCTCGAGTATATAGAGGAACTCGCTGCATCAGGCGCATAGGTGACTGTCAGCGTATTGTTTCCCGACACCACCGCCCCGGCGGGAATATTGATGGTTGCGCTGCCGCCGCTCAGCGTCGCCGCCGTGGACGTGAAGCTTCCAGTGGTCAGCGTCACAGATCCGGTAGGCGTAGCTGCGCCGCTGCCGCCGCTGACGGCAACCGCCACCGTCCACGCCTGCGTCGACGCGATGACCGTTGCAGACGGAGTTACCGTCACTGTCGGCGTGATCGGCGCAGAGGCATAGTTGGCCGTGACAGTCATACCGGCATTCATCGTCACGGTGCAGGTGACGGTGCTGGCTGTGGTGCACCCGCTCCACGAAGCAAAGGTATTGCCGCCCGCGGTGGCGGGAGCGGTCAGCGTAACGGACGATCCCGAGTTGTAAGAGCGCGTGAAGCTTGTCGTTCCGTTGGCCGCGCCGTTGTTGTCGGCGGGGGAGACGGTGACGGCAACGCCGCTGGCGGGGGTTGTCGAGTCCACAGTGAGGACGTAAACAGTTGGAGGCGGAACGGAGTAGTTGGCCGTGACCGTCGTGTCGGCGTTCATCGTCACGCTGCAAGTGACGGCGCTGGCTGTGGTGCATCCGGTCCACGAAGAGAAGTTGTTGCCGCCCGAGGTGGCGGGGGCGGTCAGCGTAACGGACGATCCCGAGTTGTAAGAGCGCGTAAAGCTCGTCGTTCCGTTGGCCGCGCCGCTGTTGTCGGCGGGGGAGACGGTGACGGCAACGCCGCTGGCGGGGGTTGCCGAGTCCACAGTGAGGACGCAGACGGTTGGGGAAGGAGGAGGTACGGAATTACTTCCGCCGCAGGCTGCCATCCCCAGGCTCAGCCCGATTCCCATCCAAGCCGCCGCACTCCTCCGCAAAATGTTCATGTCGAAGCCCCCATCCACTCAATGCGGTCTCCCGTCGAATTTGCCTTGCGCATGGAAATTCGCGGGGCGGCTTTCGAATCCCGCGTCTCCTTCACCGCAATGGGCCGCTCGGATGCCATGCGCCTCCGCCAGTTCCTCATCGCGATTTTCAATAGAGATACTTCTGGAAATACTACTCCTGCGCGCCAACCCCGCGGAAGCGATGGCGGCGAAAATCGCGACGCCAATGCCTCTCTTGTGGGATAGCGCCGGTCCTGCCTCGCAACGGCCGCCATCGGCGAGCTCCATCATTCATCCGGCAGAGCGGCCTACCCCTCCACCGTCCCGTCACGATACTCTTGAAGGCAACGTGAACAGCGACGAGATTCAATTCGCGGCTCCGCCGTCTTCTCCTTCGGATAGCGCGCCGGAGGGGCTGGCGCAGCCCGCGCACGCTGCCGAAAGACCGGCGGCGGAGTTGACGCCCTTCATGCGCCAGTGGACGGCGGCCAAGAGGGAGAATCCGGATGCGCTGCTGTTCTTCAGGATGGGGGATTTTTACGAGCTGTTCTACGACGACGCGGTGACGGTGAGCCGGGAGTTGCAGTTGACGCTGACGGCGCGGGACCGGGAACGGAACCAGCCCATGTGCGGAGTTCCCTATCACGCGGTGGAGAGCTACCTGGCGCGGCTACTGAGGAAGGGCTACCGCATCGCCATCTGCGACCAGATGGAGGATCCGAAGCTCACAAAGAAGATCGTGCGACGCGAGGTGACGCGGGTGCTGACGCCGGGGACCGCTCTGGACTCCGCGCTGGCTCAGGAGCAAAACAACTTTCTGGCGGCGCTGTTTGAGAGCGGGCCGGATTGGCGCCCCGAAGGCCCTCCCTCAGGGGCTAAAACCCACGACAGATCTGGCGGACCGGGGTATGGGCAGAAGCCCGTATCCTTCACCGAAGCGGGCTCTTCCGTGGAGGGCAAAGGCGGGAGGAAGGCCGGGTTGGTGTGCGCCGTGGCGCTGCTGGACGTTTCCACGGGCGAGTTTCGGACGGCTGAGTTTCAGGGGGCAACGGCGCGCCAGCAGGCGGTGGACGAGATTGTGAAGGCGGGGCCGAGCGAGGTGCTGCTGGCGGAGAGTGCCGAGTTGCCGGCGCAGCTTGACCGGATTCCGGCGCGGACGCGGGTTCCGGACTGGGTGTGGAGCAGGGAGTTTGCCGTGCCCCTGGTGGCCCGGCAACTGAATGTGCGCTCGCTGGAGGGGTATGGGTTAGTCGGCCATGAGGCGGCGGCGATTGCGGGGCGCGGTGCTGCACTATGTGCGCACGACGCAGAAGATTGAGGCGCTGCACATCGACAGTCTCAAATTCGAGGAGCACTCGACGGCGCTGGAGCTGGACCAGGTGACGGTGCGCAACCTCGAACTCGTGGAACCGCTCTTCCTGGGGCAGGACAGCCGCGCCACGCTCTTCCACACCCTTGATGCGTGCCAGACGCCGATGGGCAAGCGGCTGCTGCGGGCGACGATTCTGCGTCCGCTGGTGGACGCTGTCGCGCTGGAAGCTCGCTACGAGGCGGTTGCGGAGGGGCATGCGGACCTGCTCAAGCGGGAGGAGATTCGGCGGGCGTTTGGCGGGATTTTGGATTTGGAACGACTGCTGGCGCGCCTCAGCCTGGATTCGGCGGGGCCCCGGGACGTTCGGGCGCTGGCCGCCAGTCTGAGCAGGCTCCCGGGGCTGAAGACCGCATTCGATGTTATGCAGGGGGCGCATTGGCGGGAGCTGGCGGCGCGGCTGGATACGCTCGAAGACGTGACCGCGCGGATTGCGGTGACGCTGGTCGAGGAGCCTCCGTTGACCCTGGTGGACGGGGGCGCGATTGCGGCCGGCGTGGATGCGGAACTGGATGAACTGCGGACGATTTCGACCTCCGGAAGGCAGGCCATCGCGGCCATCGAGGAGCGGGAGCGCCAGCGCACAGGCATAGCTTCGCTGAAGGTCCGGTATAACTCGGTCTTTGGGTATTACATCGAGATAACCAAAGCTAACATGGCGCTGGCTCCGGCAGATTATGAGCGCAAGCAGACGCTGGTTAATGCCGAGCGGTTCACCACCCCGGAGCTGAAGGAGTATGAGCGCAAGATACTGACCGCGCACGACCGCTCCATCGAAATCGAGAAGCGCATCTTCGTCGAGTTGCGGCGCGCGGTGCTGGAGGCGGCGGGCCGGATTCGGCGGACCTCGGCGGCGGTTGCCGAGGCCGATCTACTGGCTAACTTCGCACATCTCGCGGCGCTCAGGCGCTATGCGCGGCCAACGATCGTCGAGGAACCGGTGATCGAGGCTGTGGCTGGGCGGCATCCGGTGATCGAGCAGTGGATGGAGGAGACGCGCGAGGGGCGGTTCATCGCCAACGATTTATATCTGAATGCGGCGGGAGAGGGGCCGAGTTTGCTGCTTATAACCGGGCCTAACATGGGCGGCAAGAGCACTTATCTTCGCCAGGCGGCGATGTTAGTGCTGATGGCGCAGATGGGCAGCTTCGTGCCGGCGGAGAGTTTGCGCTTCGGGCTTGTGGATCGCATCTATACGCGCATCGGGGCCAGCGACAATGTGGCGCGCGGGCGCTCGACCTTCATGGTGGAGATGACGGAGACGGCCACCATCCTGAATACGGCTACAAAGAATTCGCTGATCCTGCTGGACGAGATGGGGCGCGGGACGGCGACCTTCGACGGATTGAGCCTGGCCTGGGCGACGGTCGAGTATCTGCACGCGGAGACGGGCGCGCGCACGCTGTTTGCCACGCACTATCATGAATTGACCATGCTGGCCGAGAAGCTGCCGCGCGTGCGCAATCTGCGCGTGGGCGTGAAAGAGGCGGCGGGTGGAATCGTCTTCTTGCATAACATTGAGCCGGGCGCGGCCAGCAAGAGTTATGGGATCGAAGTGGCGCGGCTGGCGGGGCTGCCCTCGGTGGTGATCGAGCGCGCCAAGCGGGTGCTGCGCCAGCATGAGAAGCAGGAGCGGTTCGCTGCGGCGAACGTCCAGGCGGAGACGGCCGACCCGGTGCAGTTGACCATCTTTACGCCGCTCTCGCAGCGGATTGTGGATCGCATTGCGGCTACGGACGTAAACTCGCTGACCCCGCTGCAAGCGCTGAATCTGCTGGAAGAGTTACAAAGCGAGTTGAAGGAGAAGGGATGAAGAACAGGGGTCGGAGATCGGAGATCGGGGATCAGGGCCGGGGTGCGAACTGAGGGAGCAGGGATGAAAGAGAACTTGCGCCGGACCGCCGGGAGCCTGCTGGTGGTGGGCCTCGGAGGCACGGAGCTGACGAATCTGGAGCGCGGGTGGCTCAAGCTGGTGAGGCCGGGGGGGATTATTCTCTTCCGGCGGAACATTGCAGACGCGCGGCAGGCGCGGGCGCTGCTCGGCGAGGCTACCGGCCTGTGCGCGACGAACAGTTTTCGGTGCGTGGACGTGGAAGGCGGGACGGTGGACCGGCTGCGCGACGCGCTGGCGCCCATGCCCTCCGCGCAGGCTGTGGCGCAGGCGGCGCTGCGCAGCGGTTGGGATAGGTGGTCTCCCACCCTTTCGGTCGCCGCGGCGACGACGCGAGAGGATGGGGCACCCAGCAGCTCTCCCAGGTCTCAAAGGCGAGACCTGGGGCACCCAACTGAGCATCCTATGGGGCTGGCGTGCGAACACGGCGAACTGGTGGCGCGCGGCGTGAAGGCCTTCGGGTTCAATACGACGCTGGCGCCGGTGCTGGACCTGGCGCTGCCAGCCTCGGCCGAGGTGCTGGGCACGCGGGCAGCTGCGGCGACGGCCACGGGAGTGGTGGAGTATGCGCGCCCGTTTCTGGCTGGGCTGGCCGGGCACGGCGTGGTGGGCTGCGGCAAGCATTTTCCTGGGCTGGGCGGCGGCGCGCTCGATTCGCACCTCGAGACTCCGGCGATCCGGCGCAGCAGTGGCGACCTTTGGCGAGAGGATCTGGCTCCCTATCGCGAGCTGCGCGGCGAGCTGCCGATGGTGATGGTAAGCCACGCCGCCTATCCCGATACGCCTGGCAAGGACCGGCCGGCGAGCGTATCGCCCTACTGGATTGCGGCGGTGCTGCGCAAGCGGATCGGCTATCGAGAGATCGTCCTCAGCGACGATTTGGAGATGGGCGGTATTCTGAAGTTCATGCCCATCGAAGAGGCAGCGGTCGCGGCGATCAGGGCGGGGATGGATTTGCTGGAGATTTGCCACAGTCCGGAACTGATTCTGCGGGCGTTCGAGGCGCTGATTGCCGAGGGAGAACGCTCGGCGGCGTTTTCAAAGCTGCTGATGGGACGTGCGGAACAGGTAACGCGGCAACGGGCAAAGCTTTTTGCAGGCGGAGTTCCGAAGGCGCTTTCATCGCGGCAGTTCGAGGCGCTGCGGGCGCGGATTCTGCGCTTCAGTGAGGCGGTTGAGAAGGCGCAACCCACGGCGGAGGCGCAACCCGCATGAGCGCGAAGGCCATGATCGTGGCGGGCATCATGAGCGGCACCTCGGCCGATGGAATCGATGTGGCCGTGGTGCGCATCGCGGCGGGCACGGCGCGGACCGGACTGGCCCGGCCCAAGCTCACATTGCTGGCGCATGAGGGCTTTGCGTTTCCGGCTGCGCTGCGGCGGGCGGTGCTGGCGGCGATGAACGCGGCCGCGACCTCTACGGCCGAACTTGCGCGGCTCAACTGGCGGCTGGGGCTGGCTTACGCGGAGGCGGCGCGCGAGACGGTAAAGCGGCACGACGTGAAGCTGGACCTGATCGGCTGCCACGGGCAGACGCTCTATCATCAGCCGCGCGCTCAGGCCTATGCGGGCCGGCGCTTTGCCTGCACCTGGCAGGCGGGCGAAGCGGCGGCGATTGCCGCGGCGCTGGGCGTTCCGGTGGTTTCGAACTTCCGTCCTGCGGATATGCTGGCCGGCGGGCAGGGCGCTCCGCTGGTTCCGCTGCTGGATTACGTGCTGTTCGCCGACGGCAGACGCGGGCGCGTGCTGCAGAACATCGGCGGCATCGCCAACCTTACGGCGATTCCCGCCGGGGCCGCGGCCGATCGGGTGATGGCCTTCGATACCGGACCCGGCAACATGGTGATAGACGCGCTGGCGCAGGAACTCTTCGGCAAATCCTTCGACCGCAACGGGGCCTTGGCGGCGGAGGGTACAGTGATTGCGCCGGTGCTGGAGGCTGCGCTGCGCAATCCCTACTTTCAGATGGAGCCGCCGCGCACCGCCGGGCGGGAGCAGTTTGGCCGCGAGTATGCTGCCAAGTTTCTAGCCGACTGCCGGCGGCGCAGCGAGAAGCCCGAAGATGCATTGGCCACAGCGACGGCGCTAACGGCTGAGACTATTGCGCGGAGTTACAAGCAGTTCGTCAAGCCGAAGATGAAGGGCGCGGTGGATTACGTCGTCTCCGGCGGGGGGGCGCGCAACCACACGCTGATGGCTGTGCTTGCGCAACGGTTGGAGCCGCTAGGCTGCGAGCTGGCCGCCAGCGAGGAGTTCGGTTTGCCGGCAGAGGCCAAGGAGGCCGCGGCCTTTGCGCTGCTGGCTTGGCAAACCTGGCATCATCTGCCCGGCAATGTGCCCGCGGCTACGGGGGCGGCGCGGCCCGCGATTCTGGGCCAGGTAATGTATGCGTAGGGTGCTGGTGCTGGCTTGCCTGCTCACGCTGACCGGCTGCCGCGGAGCGCAGAGAGATCCCGGTACAATCGTCTTTCTCATCGAGAGCAGCCCGGCAAATCTCGATCCGCGCATCGGCGCCGACGCCCAGTCGCAGCGCATCGACGCGCTCCTCTTCGACGGTCTGGTGGCCCGCAACGCCAGCTTTCAATTCACTCCTGCATTGGCAGAGAGCTGGGAGCAGCCGAACCCGCTGACCCTCGTCTTTCATCTCCGCGGCGGGGTGCGCTTCCACGACGGGCGGGCGCTGACGGCGCGCGATGTGGCGTGGACGATCAAGTCCATGATCGACCCCACGCTTCCCGGCGCCGTGATCTCCCCCAGGGCAAACTCCTTTGCGGCGGTGAGCAATGTGGAGGCTCCCGACGACCGGACAGTTGTTTTCCATCTGCAGCAAGCCGACAACTTTCTGCTCGCCAACCTTTCCACGGGCGGCATCGGGATTGTTCCCGAGGGCAGCGGGCGCGACTTCTGGCAGCATCCGGTAGGCACAGGGCCGTTCCGCTTCGTTAGCCAGCAGATCGATCAGGATGTGGTTGTGGAGCGCAATCCCCAGAGTTGGGCGGCGGCGCCGAAGATCGAGCGGGTGCGGTTTGCCGTTGTGCCGGACGCGATTACCCGGTCGCTCGAACTGGAGAAGGGATCGGGCGACGTGGCCGTCAACTCCCTGCCCATGGATTCGCTGCCGGTGCTGGGGGCGCGTCCCAATCTGCGGATGGAGGAGACGGGCGGCACGGAGATTCAATATCTGGGCTTCAACCTCCTCGACCCGCTGCTCAAGGATGCGCGAGTGCGCCAGGCGATTGCCTGCGCCATCGACCGGGAACTCATCATCCAGACGTTGCTGGGCGGCCATGCGCGGCCCGCATCGAGCCTGCTGCCGCCCAATCACTGGGCGTGGACCGGCGATGTTGCGCGCTACGATTTCGATCCGGCGCGGGCGGCCTGGCTGCTGGACGAGGCGGGGCACAGGCGCGGCGTCGATGGAGTCCGCTTTCGCCTGACCATGAAGACCAGCAACGACGACGGCGCCCGCCTGTTGGCCGCGGTGCTCCAACAGCAACTGGCCGGGGTAGGGATTGCGGTTGACCTGCGCAGCTACGAGACTGCCACGTTCCTCTCCGACGTGGCGCGTGGGGCATTTCAGATGTATTCGCTGCGCTGGATCGGCGGCAACGAGCACCCGGATATCTTCAGCTTTGTATTCTCGACCGCAAACTTCTCTCCCAAGGGCTTCAACCGCAGCCACTACTCGAACCCACGGCTGGACGCCCTGCTCGACGACGCGGCCCAAAGCGAGGATATGGCCGGCCGGCGCGCGGAATATGTGGAGGCGCAGCAGATTCTGGCCGGCGATTTGCCGGCCGTAAACCTCTGGTACCTGGATACGGTTGTGGTCCACAGCCGGCGGCTGGAACACGTGGTTCCATCGCCATCCGGCAGTTACACGTTTCTGGAGACTGCGGAACTGGCGCATTGAGCCGGCCCCGGCCTGGGGGCCGGCAGGATCGTAGAATTGACTGTACACTTAAGAAACAAATACTTTTGCAACAACTCCTCAAGGTACTCTCATAAACCGTTCTACGATGGAACGGTCCGCCCAACCTTTTCGCGCATTGGTCCGTCTACAAAAACGGCAATGACTTTGCCGTCCTGGCTGCGGGCGAGATTTGATCCGTGGAGAAATGGCTTATGAAGAACAAGATGAAGATTCCGGTTCCTGCCTGGATGGCGCTGGCGGGACTGACGATCGCGCTGCTGGCTGGCGCGCCTTTGGCCCGCGCGCAGGGAGCAGCGACTGCGCCGCCTTCTCGCTTTCTGGGCACCATCACGGCCATCGCCGGCGACACGCTCACGGTAAAGTCCGATGCGGACGGCCTTCGCCAGGTAGAAGTTCCCGCCACGGCGTCTATCAAGCGCGTCGAGCCGGGGCAAAAGGATCTGAGCACCGCGGTGATCATCCAATTCAGCGATCTGGCCGTTGGGGACCGCGCGCTGGTGAAGCTGGATCCGAACGCGCCCGCGGGCGCCTCGAAGGCGTTGCAGATTGTCGCCATCAAGCAGGCGGACGTGGCCCTGAAGCAGCAGAAGGACCGCGAAGACTGGCAGCGGCGCGGCGTGGGAGGACTGGTAAAGAGCGTTGACAGCGCAGGCGGCGCGATTGTGCTCACCTCGGGCGTGGGCGCCACAGCCAAGACGATCACCGTTCACACTAGCAAAGCGACCGTTCTCAAGCGTTACGCGCCCGCATCGGTGAGCTACGATGCGGCGCTGCCGGCGCCGATCGACGCCATTCACGCGGGCGACCAGCTACAGGCGCGCGGAACGAAGAGTGCGGACGGCACGGAGATGGCCGCGGAAGAGGTCGTCTCCGGCACGTTCCGCAATATCTCCGGGATCATCGGCTCTCTGGATCCCGCCAGCTCCACCTTCGTTCTAAAGGATCTGGCGACCAAGAAGCAGGTGACCATCCATATCACTCCGGACGCGCAGATGCGCCGGCTGCCGGACGTGATAGCGCGGGTGCTGGCGGCACGGCTCAAGGGAGACGCAAATGGCTCCAGTAGCGGACGGGGCGGAGATGCTCAACTGGCGAGCGGCGGCGCGGGCGCGGGGACCGGCGGTGCGGGAACAGGCCAGCGCGGCGGTTCGGGACAATGGGCCGGTCAAGGCAGCGGTCAGGCGGGGCGCCAAGGCGGCGACCCGATGCAGATGCTCAGCCGCGCGCCGGCCATTCAACTGGCAGATCTGAAGAAGGGCGATGCCGTGATGCTGGTTTCAACCGACGACGCGACGGACGTTACCGCAATTACGCTGCTGGCGGGCGTTGAGCCGCTGCTCGAGGCTCCGGCTGCCAGCCAAATGCTGCTCAATAACTGGAGCATGAATTCCGGCGCCGGCGCGGCGGAAGCGGAAGCACAGTGATCGCACCTGACAATTCAAGAGAAACAAGCGAGGAACTCGTGTATCCAAGACTGTATAACTTTCATCGTCTTCTATTTGGCTCGGCGCTCGGCCTTGCCGGAGCGATCGCGGCTCAGGGGCAGACGCCTGCGGCGCCCGCGCAAACGGCTGCGCCGGCAATGCAGACGCCCGCGCCAGCCGCGGCGCTGGCAGCTCCGGTGACCACGGCCACTCTACGCGGGCACATCGCCGACCCCACGGGCGCGCTGATCCCCGGCGCAACGGTTACCATCGCCACCCCGGCGGGGAAGGCTGTGACCCGCACCACCGCGGACTCCGCTGGAGCCTATTCTGTGGCCGGCCTCACGCCGGGCAGCTATATTGTGCAGGCCAGCTTTGCGGGCTTCGCTCCGTTTCAGTCCCCAACGATTCCGCTGGCGGCGGGCCAGGTGAAGCGCGTCGACATTGCAATGGCCATCGAGGTCGCGGAGCAGAGCGTGGAGGTTACCGACGAATCGCCCTCGGTCAATATCGAAGCCGGCGGCAATGCCAGCGCCATCGTCCTGAAGGGCGCGGATCTGGACGCGCTCTCCGACGATCCGGATGAACTGTCGAACGAGCTGACGGCGCTGGCCGGGCCCTCGGCCGGACCGAACGGCGGCCAGATCTATATCGATGGATTTACCGGCGGGACGCTACCGCCGAAGTCGGCCATCCGAGAAATTCGCATCAACCAGAATCCGTTTTCGGCCGAATTTGATAACCTGGGCTACGGACGCATCGAGATTCTGACCAAACCGGGGACGGACGTACTGCACGGGCGGTTCTTTTTGCAGGGCAACGATAAGGTCTTCAATACTGGAAACCCGTTCACCAGTATCATCCCCGATTACCATAGCATCCAGTACAACGGCACGATCAGCGGCGCGATCAACAAGAAAGCTTCGTTCTTTTTCAGCCTGGAAGGGCGCAATCTCCAGAATATAAGCGTCTACACGGCGCAAACGGGAGTTCTGAATCCTGCAACCGGCCTATATGAACTGAATGCCCAAGGTCAATTTGACGAGCAGACTTTGACCGGCGGATTGTTCAACCCCGCGACACACATCAATGTTGGGCCGCGCATCGATCTGCAATTGGGCCAGAAGAACACACTCACCATGCGCTATCAGTTCTTCCTCAACAACTCGAGCGGCAATATTGGCCCTAACGATGGATTGCCCTCGCTGGCCACCACTTCGAACTCGATCGAACACCAGGTGCAGATTACCGATTCGCAGATCATCAACGATCACCTCGTGAACGAGACGCGATTCCAGTGGCTCCTTGACCGGTCTTCGGGCGGATCGGCGGGTACCGCGCCTCAGGTGAATGTGCCGGGGTTCTTCGTCAGCGGCAACTCAACGAGCCAAACAAGCTCCGATCATACCAATCACCTGGAGTTGCAGAACATTACCACCATGACGCACGGTGCGCAGGCCATCAAATTCGGAACACGGCTGCGCGACAACCGCGATTCCAACTCCAACGACGGGAATTTTAACGGTAGCTTCAGCTTCCCTTCGTTGACCGCATACCTGGATACGGTGAGCGGGCTAACGTCAAGCCAGGCCAACAAGTTGACTTACAACACGGGCGCACAAGGAGCTTTGGCCAACGTCTTTGACGCCGCACTGTTTTTCCAGGACGACTGGAAGGCCAACCGCAACCTGACGCTCTCAGGCGGCCTGCGCTTTGAGTCGCAGAATCACGTTGCGGACCACGGCGACTGGGCTCCGCGCGTTGCTTTTGCCTATGCTCTTGACGGCCACAAGAACAAGACGCAGGCCAAGACAGTGCTGCGCGGGGGCTATGGCTTCTTCTATACCCGGTTCTCGCTGGGCAATCTGCTGAATCTGGAGCGTTATAACGGTACCGCCAACGCTCAGGCGCAAACGGTAATCAACGATCCGACCTGCTTCAACGCAACCAGTTTGAACGCCATTAGCCTTGCTTCGTGCGGACCGCCTGCGGAGGTCACAAGCGCGATCGACAGGGTAAGCCCAACGTACCGCTCGCCCAACACGCAGCAGCTTGGAACCAGTCTGGAACGCCAGTTGACCAAGACAACGACGCTTACACTCACCTATCTGCACTCTTTTGGCGTGCATCAGATGGCAACGCGCGACGCGAATGCCTATCTGCCGGGGACCTACCAATTCGGCAGCTCCACATTGACCGGCGTCCGGCCCAACCCCTCGCTGGGAATCGTGAACCAGTATTATCCCGAGGCGGTGTTCAAGGAAAACCAGTTGATTGTCAGCGTTAACGCGCGGTTCACCCCGAACTTCAGCCTGACGGGCTTCTATACGGCCGCCGAAGCCCACGCCGACGACGCCGGCGGAACCGCATCGAACTCCTACAACCTGAGCCAGGACTACGGCCGCGCGCCCTTTGTCGGACGTCAAAGCATGTTCCTGATCGGCAGCTACACGGGTCCGTGGAAGATTGCAATCAACCCTTTCATGATTGCTCAGGCGGGCAAACCTTTCAACATTACGACCGCCAACGATCTGACCGGCGACAACTTCTTTAACGACCGTCCCTCCTACGCGAGCACAGCGTCGAACCCAGCGGATGTTGTGCAAACCAGCTTTGGCGCGTTCGATACCGTTCCCCAGCCTGGGGAAACCCTCGTGCCGATGAACCTGGGCAATGGCCCGGCCGCGGTGGCCGTGAATCTGCGCGTCAGCCGCTCCATCGGCATCGGTCCCAAGATTGGCGCGGCTGGCCAAGGCAAAGGCGGCGGCCCACCCCAAGGCGGCCCTCCTCCAGGCGGCGGTCCGGGTGGCGGCGGCGGTCGAGGCGGAGGCTTCGGAGGCGGATTTGGCGGCGGCGGTGGTGGATTCGGCGGTGGCGGTGGGGGCAGGGGCGGCATCAACAACACCGGCCACAAGTACTCCCTGACCTTCAGCGCCCAGGCGTCGAACGTTTTCAACGACATCGACTATGGAACGCCGACGGGAACTTTGATTCCGACGCTGAATACCGCAACCGGGCTCTACGGGCCGGGCAGCCGATTTGGCCAGTCGACCAGCCTGGCGGGCGGGATCTTTTCAGGTTCCGGCGGAGTGGCGGCGCGGCGCATCTTCTTCCAGGCCGCATTCTCGTTCTGATCGGCGGAGAGTACAGGCTCGCCCAACCCTGAGGGCAATCCAAGATATACCCGCGCGATCTCAAAGAAATGACTCAGGCGCCTACCTGCGCCCGAAGCCGCGCGGCTTCACAGGCGGCGTGACCGGCAGGTTGGTTTTGCCCGTGGGATAGACAGCGAGGAAGCGGTCCTGGCCTTCGCCGGAGCTGGCCGTCTCGACGCCTTCGATTCCGCGGAAGGCCATGTGCATCTGGCGGCGTTCGCGGCTGTTCATGGGCGGGAAGGCATAGGGGATGCCGGAGCGGCGCACCCTTTCGGCGGCGGTCTCGGCGGTCAGGCGCAACTGCTCGGCTTGCAGGGCCTTGAAGCCGGCGGCGTCGAAGCTGATCAGGCTCTGCTCACGCGGGTCGAGGCGGAGCATCTGCGCGGCGATGGTCTCCAGGGCGAACAACAGCTCGCCGTTGCGCTGCACGACGAGCGGCACGTCGGGACCGGCCAGCTCGACCGCGAGCTGTTGGGCTGGAGAACCCTCTGAATCCTGGGCGAGCTCGCTGGCGGCGATGCGGTACTTGAGGCGCATTCCACCCAGCTTGTTGAGGGTGTTGAGGAAACCGGCTATCTTCTGGGCAGCTTGTTGCAGGTCGGCGATGGGCATAACAAACCAGTATCGCAGAGCGGGGCGGGGAATGGGCGGAAATCCTCGGAGGCGTCCCTCCCAGGGGATTCGGCTGGAGGGGCTGGCGGCAAGCGCCTGAAGCGCTGGGGATATACGCCGCAAGAACAGTTGAAGAAGCTTTACGAACAGTCGCTGGCGGCGGTGGCAGACCCAAATGGGAGCCGGAACAACGATCGGCCCGATCGGAGAGGCAGTCATTTCAACCGCGAGCGGCAACACCGTAACCGTGAAACGGCAGACGAGCGAATCACAGTATTGCCAGCATTATGGCCTTGCTATATATGCTCAAGACATGATCTCCTCGAATTCGATCTCGCGGTTCATTCTGTCTCTCGGGCTTTCGGCGACGATGCCGGCCTTTCTTGTGCTTTCGGGGGCGATTCGTCCGGCGGCGCAGACGGCGCCCGCCGCTCCTCTAGCCGCTCCGGCGACTCCGCCCCGGTTCACGCCGACTCCGGAGCAATTGGCCATCCAGGCGGCATCGGAGAAGGACCACCAGCGGACGATGGACCTGCTGGGCATCAAAGAACTTCGGCGCGGGGCCGATGGAGACGCCAAATCACCCTATGCGGCCAACTATGACGAGTCGAAGGCCGACGTCTACTCCAGTCTGCCCGACCCTTTGCTGCTCAAGAACGGCAAGCGCGTGACCTCTGCCAAGCTTTGGTGGACGAAACGCCGTCCGGAGATCGTCGAAGACTTCGATCGCGAGATTCTGGGCCGCGTCCCCGCCAACCTGCCCAAGGTGACTTGGGAGGTGGTGAGCACCACACAGGAGAAGAATGGGGATGTAGCGGTGGTGACCAAGAGGCTGACCGGCCATGTGGACAACTCGGCATTTCCGGCGATCAAGGTGGATATCGACCTGACGCTTAGCACCCCGGCCGGTGCCACCGGGCCGGTTCCGGTGATCATGGAATTCGGGTTCAGCAAGGAGTTCATGGCGGCCATGGCCAAGCGCTTTCCTCAGTTTGCCGCCGGGGGATCCGGCAATGAGGGCCCGACATGGCAGCAGCAGGTGCTGGCGCGAGGTTGGGGTTATGCGGAGCTGATTCCCACCAGCTACCAGGCGGACAACGGCGCCGGACTGACCGAGGGAATCATCGGCCTGGTGAACAAGGGCCAGCCGCGCAAGCTGGACGATTGGGGCACGCTGCGCGCCTGGGCCTGGGGCGCCAGCCGCGCGCTGGATTACTTTGAGACCGACAAGGCCGTCGATGCTCGGCAGGTGGGCCTCGAGGGACATTCCCGTTATGGCAAGGCGACGCTGGTGACCATGGCCTACGAGCCGCGCCTGGCGATTGCCTATGTGAGTTCCTCCGGCGAGGGCGGCGCCAAGCTCTACCGGCACATCTTTGGCGAGCAGGTGGGGAACGTGGCCGGAACCAACGAGTATCACTGGATGGCGGGGAACTTTTTGAAGTACGCTGGCCCGCTGACGGTGGGCGATCTGCCGGTGGATAACCACGAGCTGATCGCCCTTTGCGCGCCGAGGCCGGTATTCATCTCTGGCGGCGCCACCAACGGGGACGGCTGGGTGGACGCGAAGGGGATGTTCCTGGCCGCGGTTGGTGCGGGCCCGGTCTACCGGCTGCTGGGCAAGCGGGACCTTGGAACCGCGGAGTTCCCGCCCATCGAGACGGCGTTGATCGATGGCGACCTGGCCTTCCGCCAGCACGCCGGCGGGCACACGCCGGCGCCGAACTGGCCCACTTTTCTCGACTTTGCCGGCCGGTATCTGCACGCACCGGCAGCGGTCAAGACGCCTTCCACCGAGGGGTTGAACGCGCGGTGAAGGCAATTCCGATCGCCGTTCGGGAGGGGCGCCCTGTTGAATTTGGATCGCCTAGTGTGGCAAAGTTGCAATATGGACAAGAGCTACGTGATCCAAACGTTGCGCCAGCACGAGCCGGAGCTGAGGGCCGCCGGTATCGTTCATCTGCGCCTGTTTGGCTCGGTGGCGCGCGGTGAGGAATCGGCTCAGTCCGACGTCGATCTCATGGCCGATCTCGACCGGTCGATGCGCCTTTCCCTAGTGGGCATGGCGCGCCTTGAGAACCGGCTCAGCGACTTGCTCGGTGTGAAGGTCGATCTCTCTCCGGCGGGTTCGATGAAAGAGGCTGTGCGCGCGCGAGCTGTGCGCGAGGCCATCCATGCCTTTTGAGGAGGCGAGGTCGCTCCTCGGCGACATTCTAGCCAGCGTTCGGCTCATTGGGCAGTTCGTGGACGGGATGGACCTTGAGGCTTTTCGGCGGGACGACAAGACTCAGGCCGCCGTCGAGCGCAAGATGCTCATCATCAGCGAGGCGGCCATCCGGCTGAAGGACGAAGCCGACACGCTTTGCCCCGGCGTTCCGTGGCGCGAAATTCGGGGGATCGGCAATTGGCTGCGCCATCAATACGACCGCGTGGAAGTCGAAACGGTCTGGATTACAATCCAGGACGATTTGCCATCCCTCATGGCTGCTGTTGAAAGAGCTCTTGCGTCGCCCGAGTCTTCTTCACAGCCTTGACGGCTGGGCACCGAATCTCCCCCCAGCAGGCGGCGTGAAGGTCAAAGCTGCTTCGACATGACGATGCAGTGGCATTCGACGCCGGATTTGAGCGGCTGAGACGGGTGAAACTCCTCCGTGCCGGTCTCGACATAGCCAAATCTGCGGTAGATGGGCAGCAATTCAGGCCGCATGCTCAGGACGGTAATATCCGCGGCCTCGCATTCCTGCAGGCGCAGAAAATCTTCGGCGGCCTCCATGAGCAGGCGTCCGATGCCTGCACCTTGATAGGCGGGATCGACGGCGAGCTGTCCCAGGTAGCCGCGCGCGTGCCGTTCCTCCCCGCGAACACGGGCGAGAAGCCGGCCCAGCGGGTCGCGCGAGTCTCGAACCTCAGCGTAGATACAGCCGAGAAGCTCGCCAGCGCCGTTCTCCGCCACCAGAATCTCGCCCTTCCGCATCATGGCCGCCAGGCGGTCTTCATCGGTGCGCGTGCCCTCAAGGAAGGTCTCGATGGAGAAGGCGGAGTTGATCAGCGGAATCAAATCGGTGCGGTCGGCGGCGGTTGCCAGGCGAACACCATGAGGGAATTGGGGCTTCGAAATGGAACCTGCTTGCTTGGTCATCTGTCCCGGCCTTGGCAGAAGAAGCGCGGCCCCAGGCGCTCCTTGCCCCTTCGTGCCATTTTAAGGCCGGTCTCCGCCGGAAGCTCTTCTTTTTCGTTAAAATGATCCCTCATTGACGGCGTGCCGTCCGCGCCGTAGGCTCAAAGCATGGAATTCAAGGTAAGCGAGCTGGAGCGCGAGCCGATCGACTTCGACCTGGAGCTGGCTCCGGGAGCGGTGGATCTTGGCGATGAGGCCGAACAGGCCGGGCAACTGGCCGCGGCGGGGCGGGCCGAGGTGCTGCACGAACATCGCGGCCCCAGGGACATTGTGGCCGACATCCGGCTCAGGGGCCGGTTTGCGGGCAGATTCCAGGTTCCCTGCGCCCGCTGCGTCGAGCCGGTGGAGATTCCGCTGGGAGCCGAGTTCGATCTGATCTTCCGCCCGGCGGCAGCCGATGCCGAGGCGCCGGAGCGGTCGATTACTGCGCCGGAAACGGAAATCGGTTATTATCAAAAGGACAGTCTTTCGCTTGAAGATGTGCTGCGCGAGCAGGTGCTTTTGTCCCTGCCGGTCAGGACGCTGTGCAAGCCCGACTGCAAGGGACTTTGCCCGCGCTGCGGTGAGAACCGCAACAGCCGGCCGTGCAACTGCGAAGAGGGTCCGAGCGACCTCCGCTGGGAGGCGCTGGCTGGGCTTCGCAGCCGGATCAAGTCCTGAGAAGCAAGCCCCCAGAGGCTTTCTGGATGAATTGAGGGTGCTCCGCCAAGTGCCGGAAGGCAGCCAGGACCGCGCGCGGCCTGGAGCCGGGATGAAGCGGGCGGAGACACGAAAGGAATTCTTGTCATGCCCAATCCGAAGAGGCGCCACTCGACGCGCCGGACCGCCAACCGCCGCTCTCACGACTTCTTGACCGCCGTGGGAGTCTCCGAGTGCCCCAGCTGCCACGAGAAGAAGCTGCCCCATCGCGCCTGCCCCAAGTGCGGGACGTACCAGGGCCGCGCGGTTCTGGACGTTAAGGAAGCTGCCAAGTAGCCTAAGCTCCCATGCTCATCGACATCGCACTTGACGCCGTTGGCTCCGACAAGGCTCCAGAGCCGGAGATCCGGGGGGCGATCCTCGCCTGCCGCGCTCTGCCTGTGCGGGTCCATCTGATCGGGCCCGAGGGGGAGTTGCGCGATCTTCTCGACGAATATCTTGAGAATGAAGAACTGCCCATCGCGATCCACCATGCCTCGGAACGCATCGGCATGGAGGAGAAGGCGGCCCACGCGGTGCGTACCAAGAAGGACAGCTCTCTGCGCGTGGGGCTGAAGCTGGTGCACGAGGGCAAGGCGGCCGGCTTTGTTACGGTGGGCAACACCGGCGCGGCCATGGCCACGGCCAAGATGGTGCTGGGCGCGCTGCCCGGCGTGGACCGTCCAGCCCTGGCGACGCCGATGCCGAGTTCCAAAGGCAACCCCTGTGTGCTGCTGGACGTGGGCGCCAATGTGGACTGCAAGGCGCAGAATCTGGCTCAGTTTGCGGTGATGGGGGAGATGTATGCCCGCAGCGTGCTCAAGATCGACTCGCCGCGCGTCGGCCTGCTCTCCATCGGCGAAGAAGAGACCAAGGGCAACGAACTCACCCACGAGGCCTATCCGCTCTTCAAGGCGCTGCCTGTCAACTTCATCGGCAACGTGGAGGGTCGCGACATCTTCAGCGGCCGCGCGGACGTGATCGTCTGCGACGGCTTTGTGGGCAACGTGGCGCTCAAGACCAGCGAGGGAGTCGGACGCTTTGTGCGCGACGTGCTGCGCGAATCGCTTACCCGCACGGTCACCGCGCAGGTTGGAGCGCTGCTCTCGCGGCGGGCCTTCAACGACTTCCGCCGCCGGCTGGACTACACCGAGTACGGCGGGGCGATTCTGCTGGGGGTGCGGGGAGTGTGCATCATCGGCCACGGCTCCTCGAACGACCGGGCCATCTTCAATGGCATTCGCGTGGCTTACGAGTTTGCCAAGGCCGGGACCAACCAGCGCATAGAAGCCGAATTTGCCAGCCGTCCGGCGAGGGTCGACCACACGGCCGGTTCAGCCCCACTCGCCGATCCGGCGGCCAATCCCGATGCGACCATCCAATGATCCAGCTCCGATAGCGGCCGGCTCCAGCGGCCCTTGCGCGTTGGATTCGTGGGTGCTTGGCCAACTGGCCTGCCCGGCCTGCCTGGGCGATCTCCGCATGGAAGAGGCACGGCTGATCTGCGCAAACTGCGGCCGCGCCTACCCGGTTGTGGATGGAATTCCGGCGCTGATTGCGGGGCGCGAGCAAGCGCCAGACTGACAGAACGCGCCTTCAGCGCGAAGAGTCCGTGTCTGCTTGGCTGAAACCTTCAGCATCGGGTACCTGTTTCCTCCGCTCGGCAAGGATCGCAAGCCACTCCTCACTGGTCACAAATCGATTTCCTGTATCGCTCTTGTCCCAAACCCACCAACCGCCTGCCATCGCGTGCAAATGCTTCAGGCGGGACAGGTCGCGTTCTTCGATCCCGTCCCAGCCGAGTTCTCTTGCGCCGGTCGTCAGCGCCTCCCATAGAGTGAATTCCAGATCGGTCATCCATCCGGCGCACCAGCAGTCCTCGCTGAGGTCGGACATCATTCGGAGGAGCGCTTCCCTGACAAGTTCCTCGTGAGTTGGGTGCTCCTAGCTCATAGGGTGATTATCGGCTGATTTGCGGGTTTTCAAGCGTCCGGTCTTATCGCCGGTGATGGAAGGGCATCACGATCATCATGGCGAGGCCGATGGCCGCGATCAGGGCCAGCGCGATCAGGCTGTAGATCAGCGTTAGGCTGGGCCCCTGCTGGGGCGGGCCTTCCGGATCAGCCTCCGGATCGGACGCGGGACGGGCCGGCGGACGCTCGCGATCACTCATACTTCAGGCTCTCTACAGGGTCCATCTGGGCGGCGCGGGTGGCGGGCACGGTTCCGAAGATGACTCCCACCAGCGTGGCCGCGGTGAGAGCCACGACAATCGACCAGGGCGAGACCGGAATGGCATAGTCGGTGAAGAAGTGGACTGATAGCGGCAGGGCGAGCCCCACAATCGTCCCCACAATCCCGCCCACAAGCGAGATGATGATGGCCTCGGAAAGAAACTGGAGCTTGATCTCGCGGCGGGTGGCGCCCAGGGCCTTGCGGATGCCGATTTCGCGCACGCGGGAGCGGACGTTGGCCAGCATGATATTCATGATGCCCACGCCCCCCACGGCCAGGGTGACCGCGGCCACCAGCACCAGGATTGCGGTCAGAGCGTCGGCGATCTGCGCGGCCATGGTCAGCAACTGCTTGAGCGTCTGCGCCTTGTATACCGAGTTGGACCGGTGGCGCGACTGGACGATGCGCACGATGTCCTTTTGGGCGTCGGGCACCTCGTCCATGCTGCGCATGGAAAAATAAATCTGGTTTACCCTCTCGGTTCCCGTGAAATAGCGGGCCACCGAATAGGGAATCAGGATCGTCTGGTCCTGGATTTCCGATTGACCGAAGTCGTCCACGCTCTCCCTGAAGACGCCGATGATGGTGAAGGGAATGCCGCTGATCTCGAAGGTCTGGCCGGCGGCCGCATCCGGGCTGCCATACCTTTCTTTGGCGAAGACTTCGGTGACCACGGCGCACTTGATGTGGGCCAGATCGTCTTCGTCGTCCAGGAAGCGGCCTACGATCACAACCAGATTGCGGATGCTGCTGTACTGGGGGCTCACACCCAGCACCAGAGTATCCTTTACCACGCCGCCCCCAAAGCTGATGCGGTCGTGCATCTCAAGAACCGGCGAGGAGTACATCACGCCGGGCATTTGGGCGTCAACGGCCTTCTCGTCCTCGCGGGTGAGGTAGTCGTTGTAGCGCACGCGCTCCGCGGCTGTAACCCCGCCGCCGGCATATTCAAGCTCCACCGAGTTGGTGCCGATCTTCTGGATCAACTCCAGAATGTACTGCTTGCCCGTCATTCCGATGGTGACCACCAGGATGACCGAGGCGGTGCCGATGACCATGCCCAGCGCGGTAAGCGCAAAGCGCATCTTGCTGGCCCGGAAGCTGTCCACGGCCAGCTTGAGAATCTCGCTCATCAGCATCGTGCGCCGGGCGCTCAGGAGCGTTTCCTGGAAGGCGTGCTGGCGGGCCTGCTCGTGCGGATTGTGTGGATGGCTCGGATTCATTGGGTCCTGTCGGCGAGATGCGCCCCGCCGCTTCGACAATCATGGCCGCAACCGGGGGGAAGGCGCGCTGGAGACGGTCTCGTCTGCATTCCTGCTCCGACCGTTTCAGCCTCGCGCAGCTTACCGAGTCTTACCAGGGTGCTCCGCAGGCCGGTCGCTTTACCCGGAAAGACAAGGAGACCGCTGGGGATGCGCAACTGCCCTGGAGCCTCCATGGCGGCTCTTCCTCTATAGCTTACGCGAACCGCCGCGGAAACTCATTTCATGGGCGCTCTCCTCGCGCCTGGGTGATGACCGCGTCCATGCGGCAATTCAGATTAAAACTCGATGAATGCGTGGAAGGTGCGCGGCGGTGCGGCATTCTCACTTCCGCTCCTTGTGGAATCCGCGCGGGGGAGTGGCCTCTCCACCTGACGAAACCGTGCTGTGGGCCGATGCAAAGGCAAAATGTGAAGTGAGAATGGTCTAGACTACAGGAAGGCGCGAAAGTGGCGGAATTGGCAGACGCACCAGACTTAGGATCTGGCGGAGCGATCCATGGGGGTTCGAGTCCCCCCTTTCGCACCATACTGATTTTGAATAACTTACACGCCAATTCTGTCTTCCAAGGGCCCCTGGCCGGTGGCAATGGGAGCGCTGGTGTCAATAGCGTTCCAGCGATGCCGCGGGTGGCAGCCGGTAGACAGCGTTGGCGCCTTTTGCCGCGGGATTGGCCGCAGCCGCGCCCCTTCCGTTGGGCGAAGTTATCGGTATTCCGCTCGGAGCGCGTGGTTCGATTGGAATGTGCGTCTTGCGGGGCCAAAAAATGCGCTGCCAATAGTGCTGCAAACTCTTGGACGCACATTGCCGCAGGAACCTTCGAGGCACGGTAGCCGGAATCCAGAACCGCCGCACGATGAATGGTGCAAGTCTGCTCACAATCGTTTCAGCGCATCGTCAACGACCTCGATTCCAGCGATCGGAATTGGCCGTGCAAGGATGGGGATTGCAGAGAAGGGCGCCGCAACTATCTTCCGTTTTGAGGGGGAGCTGAGCCTTGGCGGGCCGCGTTCTGCGCTGTTCAGTCAGGACGACCCGATCTCGCAATGGACCGAATCGGGCGTTCATGAGCTGGGGGCCTTTTTCGGGCCTGGGGCGCCAATTTCGGGCGGGGGAGCCACGCGTCTTGCCGAAACCATCCCCAAAGCGTTACGATGGGTTGCCATAGTT
>JBEKPA010000005.1:0-33791 GCA_049521195.1 Occallatibacter sp. | reverse complement strand
GCGGAGTTGGCCGAGCTTGAGCGCCAGCAAGAACAATGCAGTTAGCTGCGCGGTAAAGGCTTTTGTGGAGGCGACGCCGATCTCCGGCCCGGCGTGGGTGTAGATGGCGCCGTGGGCCTCGCGGGCCACCATGGCATCCACCACGTTACAGATGGCCACGGTCTTGGAGCCCAGGCTTTTCATCTCGCGCTGCGCGGCCAGGGTGTCAGCGGTCTCGCCGGATTGCGTGATCAGCAGGCCGATCGCATCGGGACCGGCTATGGGCGAGCGATAGCGGTACTCGCTGGCGTAGTCCACGTCCACGGGCAGGCGGGCCAGCCGCTCAATCATGTATTTGCCGGTCAGGGCGGCGTGCCAACTGGTGCCGCAGGCGGCGATGCTGATGCTCCTGGCGGCGGCCAGCTCCTCGTCGGCGATCTTCATCTCGCCCAGGAAGACCTTGCCCGAATCCAGCGAAACCCGGCCCAGCGTGGTATCCAAAACGGCCCGCGGCTGCTCCCATATCTCCTTGAGCATGAAGTGCTTGTAGCCGCCCTTTTCCGCCTGGACCGGATCCCAGAGAATGCGGGTGATGGGCCGCTGGATCGGCTGGCCGTCAAAGTCCGTCAGCTCCACCCCGGCCAGCGTGAGGACGGCCATATCCCCGTCGGCCAGGAAGTACATGTTGCGCGTGTGGTGCAGAATCCCCGGCACATCCGAGGCCACAAACGACTCGCCCTCGCCCACGCCGATCACCACCGGCGGACCCAGCCGGGCGGCCACAATCTTGTCCGGCTCGGCGGCCGAAAGAACCCCCAGCGCAAAGGCCCCGGTGAGCCGCTTCACCGCGCGGCGAACGGCCGCCTCCAGCGGAATCGCCTTGCCCCCCGCCACCGCGTCCAACTGCACCTGCTCGATGAGGTGGGCAATGATCTCGGTATCGGTCTCGGTGACGAACTTGTGGCCTTGGGCGATGAGCTCGTGCTTCAGATCGAGGTAGTTCTCCACAATGCCGTTGTGGACCACCACGATGCGCCCCGTGCAGTCGCGATGCGGGTGGGCGTTCTCTTCCGTGGGCCGTCCGTGCGTGGCCCAGCGCGTGTGGCCGATGCCGAAGGTGCCATCGAGGGGATGCTCGCGCAGAACCTCTTCCAGGTTAGACAGCTTGCCCGGCGCGCGCCTCACCTCAAGCGTGGAGCTCGAAGGGCTGCCCACGGCGATCCCCGCCGAGTCGTAGCCGCGGTATTCGAGGCGTCGCAGCCCCTCGATGATGACTGGAACCACCTTCTTCTTGCCAACGTAACCGACGATTCCGCACATGGAACAATTTTAAGCGACGCGGCTGGCGAAAGTATGGGCCCCGAGGGCCCGGTTGGGTGCCGATTCCCGAGTCTTTCTCTTTCCGCCTGATGGGCAAGGAAGTGTGTCTCTTCTCACAAACACCTGAAGGTTCCCTACGCGAATTGGCAGCTTCGCGCGCATCCTGAACGGCCCTGGCCGGCAATCTCCGCGTTGGCAACCATTCAGGCACAGCCCTATTCCTGAATGCGGCGGCGGTTTTCAGGACCAATGCTCTTCGGCGCCCCATCCACGCTCAAGGGGGCTCGGGGATGCGGCCACCTGTATCTTGCTCAAAAAATGGCGGGATCACCGCTCAAGTGGTATCTTATGTGACATAGGATCACGCGGGTCAATTCATGCCGACCAACAGATGTGAATCGTCAGCAACTGCCGGGGGGACCTTGGTTTGCGATTGGACCGCGAGTGCCCTGAAAAACGAAAGCACATTTCACCAGCTTTCTCCTTACATTGGGAAACTCAAATCCTCAATCGCCGCATCGATCATCTCGCAGTTTACAAACCCAGGAGATTTGGTTTATGACCCGTTCTCCGGGTCCGGCACCGTCGCCCTCGAAGCATGGACCGCTAAGCGGCGTGTCGTGGCCAATGACCTCAGCCCATACGCCTTCGCATTAACACGAGCGAAACTATTTCCTTTGGGCACACTTCAGGAAGCCCTGAACAGCATCGAGCAAACAAGTGCTGCGGCGACCAAACTGCGCGACGAGGTGGACCTCCGTAAGGTGCCTCGCTGGGTACGTGATTTTTTTCACCCAGAAACGCTGCGTGAAACGATTGCGTGGACGACCGTCCTCAGGCGGCAGCGCTCCTGGTTCCTGCTCGCGGCACTTTTGGGCATTTTGCACCACCAGCGACCAGGCTTTCTTTCATTTCCAAGCAGCCACACAGTTCCGTACTTGCGCATCAAGAAATTCCCGCGCTCTCGTTTTCCGGAGCTCTACGAGTACCGCTCATTGCGCGACCGTCTTGAAGCAAAGGTTACAAGGGCATTTCGGCAAGCACCCAAATTGGATTTCGAGATAGCGAGAGCGTGCTTTCACAAGGACGCGAGCACACTCGCCCTGCCAGAGCCCGCCGACGCGATCATCACGAGCCCGCCGTATATGCGACTACTAGATTATGCCCGCGACAATCGCCTGAGGCTTTGGTTTTTGGGCGCCCGAGATTGGCATTCGTTGGACAAGATTGTCTCTCCGAACCAGGACGCGTTCCTCGGACTCATGCGCCGGTGCTTCACGAAGTGGAAGACAATCCTCAAACCGAACCATTGTTGCGCTCTAGTAATCGGCGACGCGTTCAGCCAGAGGGCTGAAGGCAATCTGCCAGAGGTGGTCTCACGAATCGCAACAGAAGAGGTCGGTGGCTACGAGCGCGTGTGCGAGCACACCGAGACAATCCCGAATGAAAGAAGGGTTCGCAGGGGCATCATGGGAAGCGCCTCTGAGACCATCGTTGTCCTCAGAAACATGGGCAACTAGCGGGCTCAGGCCTTCCTAGGGGAAGTGAGAGAACCTATGGACGCACAGGAGTTCACCAGCGAAGTAAGATGGATTGCGCCCGATACGATCGAGCCGAGTCCCGACAATCCACGCGGGCAAGTCAACTTCGACGCCAGCTTCGAGCGGCTGGTCTCGTCGATTAACGAAGTGGGGATTCTCGTTCCGCTCGTTGTACTCCAGCTGGAGAGCGGCAAATACCGACTAGTAGACGGAGAACGCCGCTATCTTGCCGCCAAGCAGCTGCGACTTGGGAAGGTGCCGGCACATATCCTGAGCAGTGACGATACGAACGACAGCCTCCGCAAGTACATGTTCCATCTACACATGACCAGGGAACAGTGGGGACCGTTGGCCCAGTGCAAAGCTCTCGCCGAGATGTACCCACAACTGGTAAATGGTATCAAGATCGAGGAAAAGTCTGAATGGACAAGAAGGATAGCGCGGGAAACATGGATGAACTCTGGAACAGCAAGGGACCGTGTTCATGTCCTCGCTTGGCCAAAGACCCTAAAGAAGCGCATCTACGCATTCGACGGGAATCAGCCAGACAAGGATATTTATTCCTACGTGCTTGCCATCGAAGTCAGTATTATTGAACCCTCGGTCAAGAGCTTCGCCAGTTTCTATGACCACGGCAAGCCTGTGGATAAGAAAGCCAACGAAGTAAGAACGGCTCTACTTCAAAAGACCCTAAATGGAATACAAGTCGGATTGATAACAAGCCGCGACCAAATCCGCGCGGTTGCGCCGTTATTTCAGACAGGGCTAGACCAACCGCAAACAAGAGTCGCCGTGAGGATCTTCGGGGATCTAGTCGAGACGGAAGATTGCATGTATGACGATGCGCTCTCGCAGATTCAGACCCGCCTGCCCGAAATTCTCACCGAACGGCCACCAAAACCCCAGAAACTGATTGGCCTCGTCAAGTCGCTTACGGAGACGCTCAAGTCCTATCAAGCGAGCTACATCGACGACAGTTCCAGAAGGGAGCTGCGACGCAGACAGCTAAGGCAGCAGTTGGGTTCGGCGCTGGAAAGCCTCATCAGCGAGTCAAGGCGCGTAAAGGACAGCCTAAAATGAGTCTGCGAAAGCTGTCCTCAAGATTCAAATTGCAGGTGCTGCGAAGGCTTTCCCACAGGGGTAAGGCGTCGGAGACCAGCCTCGATGTTTTGATAAGCGATGGCAAGCTCCCCGAGGACCTCAGGTGGCAGCCCTCCTGGTGCATCGCGCGAGGTGAGGAAACAATACTCGTACACGTTCTCGCGTCCCAGGACATTCCGCCCTATTTAGAAAGCGCGATTGAAAAACTCCGCGAGGAGGGCCGCCAAAATGTCTACGTCTTGATCCTCGCCCGTGACCTGATATTGGAGGCGACGGACGATGCGCCCCCAACCCCTCTTCCAGCCCCGTATGCGGCCTCTGCAGTTGCCGAGAAGGCGATGAGTTTGGGCTGCGCACTAGCGTTTGAAGCCGAACGGTCAGTCCATCTGGTCTTTGACGGTTCCTATGCCGCACCTCCCAAGTGTCCGCCGTCCGGCCAAGAGACGGGCCATATTCCGAAGTGGCTGTACGAGAGCCTGGCAGCCAGCGCAGGCTTCAGCTCAAAGCTGCAAAAACTTCTGAAGCGGTTTGCCGCGGACTATGATCGCGCAACGCGCAAACAGTCCATTGCAAACGACCGCGAGGCCACACTCCTGCTCGACTTCGCGAAGAGTTTTGCAAATGTGGACAAGCGCTTCTTTCTGCCAGTCGAGCAACTCGAGATGCTTAGGCAATTCGAGATGTCGCGCGCTCCTCGTGGGCGGGACCATTTCTTTCATACTTTCAACAACTTATTCCTAGGCTTCTACATCCTTGGCCGACTTTCTAGCGGACGCGAGGTGATATCCGAGGTCGACAGGTTCATTTACAGCAAGAAAACGGAACCAAGGCTAAACCCGTGGGAAGTGCTTTGGTTTCTGACGTGCCTGCTCCACGACCCTGGCTACATGGCGGAAAGGGTCTGGGCAAACTTTAGGTTCGCTTTTGGCGTCGTGGGGGACGCCAGCGGCGAGGAAGAGACGCCAGATCAGTTCAAGAATCAAATCCGGAATCTTTGGGACAGCGAGTATGCGGCGCCTCGGCAGGACCTTCACGACCTTTACAACCGCACGGTCCGGAAATGGACCCCTCCAACCATCGAAAAGAAAAGCGCCGACGTATTCGATCGGGCGGTAAGGAATGCCTACTTTGACGGAAGAGTAGCCAGCCACGGCCTGATTTCAGGCCTGCGCCTAATCAACAGTTGCCGCACACAAAACGTACCCAGGGCCAGGAAATTCAGTTCGGAGACGGCGTTAACCGCCTGCGAGATCGCAGCCTTATGCATGATGTTCCACGATCCGAAATGCAGAGGCGAACTCCAACGCTCCGGCATACCACCAATTCCCTTTGAGAGCTTGCCCTACGCGTGCGTTCTAATGTATGTTGACTGCTTACAGGACGACCGCCGGGACATCTCAATTAGCAGATTCGATAAACATGGGGTCCTCGTATCGATCGAAATCTCTCCCCAGGATAGAACGGTGAAGGCGCAAGTTTGCCTGCCTGAAATCTCATCAATTAAGGGCTGGCCGGGCCGAATCGCGGAATATGAATCGGTCATGGAGTGGATCAACGCCGAGTCCCAAACAAAATTCACAATAGACTACCGCACTAGAGCCAACTTGCCCGATTGATACTCTGCACCGGGCAAGCCGATCTAAAGGCCACTCGGCGAGTGGGAGGCCAGAAGGTGTGATCGGGTCCCGCCAAGTCGCCATCGCTATCGTCTTTCGAAATCTCGGAAGATGAATATCGTCTTAGCTCCGGCAATCCTCCAAAATCGAGGCGCTGCTTGCGGAAAATAGCCTCCCCCCGGCGCACAATAGAAATTGGAGAGAAAGAGCGCGGAGCAGCCCAGCACGCGCCGCCTCCGCGAAGCTATGAAAAACATCCTTGTTAAATCCGCTAACCCGAATCTCCACAATCACTTAGCCGAAAGCCGGCTGTTTTTTCGCGGTTTTGGCTGTGAAACTGTGGAGCCCTATATAAATCATTCAGAATCAACAGTTTGCACAGAGCGCCTCCACAGGAATACAGAACCTGTACGCCTGTGAATATGTGGAGCTACTGCTAACCTATTTAGAATAAATGATTTCCAACTTCCAACCTCACAGGAACACAGAAACGGAACTGCTGTAAAACTTGCTCTCGCCGCCGGAAGGGCATCCCGGCGCGAAGTCCATTATTCCTCTATGCGGTAGGTATACTCTTCGATCACCGGGTTGGTGAGCACCTCGCGGGCGATGCGCTCTACCTGGGCCTTGGCCGCATCGGCGCTCAGTCCATCGGTGAGCGAGAGCGCGAAGTACTTGCCCTGGCGCACAGCGGTTACCTCGGCAAACCCGATCTTGCGCAGGGCGTTGTGGATGGTCTGGCCCTGCGGATCGAGGACCGACGACTTCAGCGTGACATAAACATGGGCCTTCATTACCGACGATTATAGTACCCCGCGGCGGGTCGCGGAGCCCCTCAGCAGCCCTTCTTGCAGCGGGCCATGATGGCGGCATGGAGGCGGTCGCGGAGGCCGGCGGGCAGGTCGTATATCTCGTGCGAGCGGTAGATTTCGATGGTCTTGCGGGTGGTGTTGAGAACGACCTCGCAGTGCCCGCAGCGGCCCAGGTGGCCTTGCAGTTCGACGCGCATCTCGGGGGTCACCGAGTCGTCGATCAGGTCGTCGAGGCGGGCAAGAAACTCAGTGCACTTCACTTCTCACCCCCTCTTTTCCTGTGGAAGTAGCGGCTCAGGCGTTCGCGCAGTTGCAGCCGGGCGCGCAAGAGTCGCGATTTCACGGCCGGGATGCTCAGCCCGAGCGTCTCCGCCGTCTCCTCGGTCGAAAGCCCTTCCACGTCGCGCAGGACAAAGACGATACGAAATCCCTGCGGCAGCCCCTGGATGGTCTTGCGCAGAATCTCGCCCAGTTCGGCCTGATTGTAGTTCTGCTCCGGGTCGGGCGCCCAGTCGGCCAGGTCGCGGGGGACGCTGCCTTCCTCGGTCTCGACGTCTTCGTCGATCGAGACCATCTTGCCGGTGCGGCGCTTGCGCAGCCGCATCAGGCTTTCGTTGACTGCAATGCGTACCAACCATGTGTAAAACTTCGAATTCCCCTGAAACTGGTCGAGCTTTTCGTACGCTTTGAGGAACGCGTCCTGCATCGCGTCTTCGGCATCCTCGCGGTTTTGCGTCACGTGCTGCGCAATCCTGAAGATCTGGCGGTCATACTTGCGGACCAGCGTATCGTAGGCCGAGACATCCCCTGCGCGCACCCGTTCAACCAGGGCCACGTCGGGATGCGGTTCGAGTTCTCCTGCAATAGGTTGGATGGTCGCCATGGTGGTTGGTTGCGGGAATCCTTTTGGCCGGGTGCGATTGACGCTTGGAGGTCTATAGACGAGTGTAACGGACGACGAGGCGGGGGACCAAACCGGGGCTATCCGCATCCGGGATATGCAAAACGGGCGCAGTGGCGCCCATTCGAGCATATTTGGCGGTAACGGCACTGGTTCGCGCGGATCGCAGCAGGCCGAAAGCGGCATAGAGTGAAGGCATGAGCTTTGTGAAGTCCTCAACTCCCGCTCCGCGACTAGCTTCCCGCTGCATCGCCGTTCTGTTGCCCTGGCTGATGATTGTTCTGCCGGTCTCTGCGCAATCGACGAGCGGATCGGCAAATGGCGGCTCGGCGCCCCCGCCGGCCGACACTGCCACCACGGCGAAGAAGGCCGCCGGAAAGCCCGCGCAAAAGACCAGCAAGCCGGCTGCCGCGGGCACGAAGGCATCGAAGCCCGCCAGCAGGACAGCCGGCAAGGCTAAGAAACACGCAAGCCGAACCAGCAGGGCCGCGCGGCGCGCGCGAACCGCTCGCATCAGGCAGGCTTTTGTGGCTTCGACGGAACTGCGCCCCATGGCCCAGCAATTGGCTACGCTGCGCACGCCCGCCGCCTACGAAGGCGTGAGCAAGTATGCGCACCAGCACAGCGGGGAAGCAGCGGCGGCGGCCTATCTGGCGCTGGGCCACGCTTATCTTCTTGACAAGCGGTACGCGGAGGCTGAAACCAATCTGCGCCAAGCTCGGCAGGCGGGCCAGGAACTGGCCGACTACGCCGACTTTCTGGGTGCCGAAGCCAACCACGAAGCGGGGAACGAATCCGCTGCCGAAGCCTTGCTGCGCGGCTTTGCAACCCGCAATCCCGACAGCATCTTCGTTGCCCAGGCGCCTGAACTTGAGGCTAGCGTGCTGCTGGCCACTGGCAATGCCGCAGCCGCTCAACAGGTGCTGGCGCAAGCCGCCGCAACGGCCGCAAGCCGTCCAGGCTTCCAGCTTGCCCAGGGTCAGGTGGCCTTCGCGCTGGGGCAGACCCAGGATGCCGAGCGCATCTTCAAGCGGCTGCTGCTCGGCCACCCCCTAGCCTCCGAAGCGCAGATTGCCCGCGCCAAGCTGACCGCGATGGGAGCCGAGTCGAGCCTCACCGCAGCTGAGTTGCGCAGCCTGGGCGACGCCTACTACAACGCCGACCGCTACGAGGAGGCCGCGGAGCAATACCGCGCTCTGGCCCGCTCGCCGGGGCTCGACGCTCAGGCCCGCAACGGATTTGCCGTGGCCGAGGCTGCCTGCGACCTGAAGCTCAAACGGCTGAGCACCGCCCAGGTGGAGGCGCTAGCCGACTCAAAGGACGAGAACGGCGCTCGACGGCTCTATCTACTGGCCGAACTGGCCCGGAACCGGAACGACACGGAGTATCAGCAACAGACTATCGCCCGCATGGAGTCCGACTTTCCACGCAGTCCGTGGCTGGCCGAGGCGCTCTTCTCCAGTGGGAATATGTACATGCTCCGCCGCGATTATCCCGCCGCGGTGAAGGATTACAGCTATCTGGCCGCGCACTTCCCCGACAATACCAATGCCTCCGCGGCCCACTGGCGGGCTGGCTGGCTCAGCTACCGCCAGGGGCAATACGCCGACGCCACCCGCCTCTTCGACGAGCAGATCCGCCTCTATCCCACCGCCAAGGAGACCGCTTCGGCCATCTATTGGCGCGGACGCCTCTATGAGACCGAAGACCACAAGCCGGCCAGCGCCGCAGCCAACTACCGCGCGTTGATCCGCGCCTACCAGCACTACTTTTATGCCCAAATGGCGAGGCAGCGGCTGGCCGCGCTGGGCAGCACGCCACCGGCGCCACAGCCGCAAATGGATCGCTTGCAGCCAGTCCCGGTACCGCAGCTTGCGGAGAGCTTTCCCACCGACAGCCCGCATCTGGCCAAGGCGCGGCTGCTGGCCAACGCGGGCTTGAACGACTACATCGCTCAGGAGATCGCCGCCGATCCCGACTCCGCCTCTTGGAGCGCGCTGGCCGAGGCGCAGATATACGCCTCTTATGGCGAGACCTATCGCGCCTTGCGTTCCCTCAAGCGGGCTTTGCCGTATGCCGCCACGGCTTCCATCAAGTCCATTCCGCTCACCTACTGGCGCATCCTCTTCCCCGAGCCATGGTGGGAGACGATCAAGGCGGAGTCGGCAAGGAACAACCTCGACCCCTACTTGGTGGCCTCGCTGATTCGCCAGGAGTCGGAGTTCGATCCCAGGGCCGTTTCCTATGCCAATGCTTACGGATTGATGCAATTGCTGCCATCGGTGGGCAAGCAGTTGGCCCGCGAGGAGGGAATCAGCCACTTCGAGACCTTCCAACTGCTCGATCCGGCGATGAATATCCGCCTCGGCACCCGCTACCTGCGCCAGATGCTGGACAAGTTCGGCGGAGTACAAGAGTACGCGCTGGCGGCATACAACGCCGGGGATTCGCGCGTGGTCGACTGGCAGTCCGCGGGCCCGTACAGCGGGATCGACGAGTTTGTGGAGTCGATTCCGTTTACCCAAACCCGGGAGTACGTCGAGGCCATCCTGCGCAACGAGGAAACCTACAAGGCGATCGACGAGTTTGCCGGTTCACCGGCCCCGGCCGGAACGGCGGCGTCCCAATAAAAACCACTGAGTCAAGCCGGGGGGCCCCTCCATGCGCCTTCTTCCCAGCTCGTAGGCGGGAATCCGCGAACCCGTGCTTGCCTTTCCAGGTTTCGCGCGTCAACTGGTTATCCCCAAGCTGACCGTTCCCCCACCGGCCGCCTCACCCCCGGTGGAGTATTCTTTTTTGAGAGGAATTCAACTTGTCGCGCATTCTCTTACTGGTCGGCCTGCTCACACTCTGGTTGGCCGCGGGCTGCAAGGCCCAATCAGCCCCGCAGCCATCGCTTGACCCCGTCCTCAATCGCCACATCGAGGTCATGGTCCGCTCTCAGTTCAACGTCCCGCAGGACATTTCCGTGACCCTCGGCGCGCGCAAGCCGAGCCGGATTGCCGGTTATGACTCGCTGCCCGTCACGCTTTCCAGCTCCAAGAAGCAACAGGAGATCGACTTCCTGATCTCGACCGACGGCAAGACGCTGGCGCGCCTTGAAACCTTCGACCTGGTCAAGGATCCGGTCTTCGCCATCGACATTGCCGGCCGCCCCATCCGCGGCAATCCTGCCGCCAAGGTCACCGTCATCAACTTCGACGACCTGGAATGCCCCTACTGCGCCCGCATGCATCAGTCGCTCTTTCCCTCCACGCTGGAGCGCTACAAGGACAAAGTTCGCTTCATCTACAAAGACTTTCCCCTCACCGAACTGCACCCCTGGGCTATGCACGCAGCCGTGGACGCCAACTGCCTGGCCACGCAAAGCGGGGACGTTTATTGGAGCTACGTAGATTACGTCCACTCCCACGGCGATGAGATCAGCGGAGCGGACCGCAACCCGGCGAAGAGCTTTGACGCTCTGAATCGCATCGCTCGCCAGGAGGCGGCGCTGGGCAAACTCGACCCCGGCAAGCTCGACGCCTGCCTTGCCGCGCAGGACGAGACCCAGGTGCGCGCCTCGCTTCAGGAAGGGGATTCGCTCAAGATTGACGGAGCGCCCGCGGTCTTCGTCGACGGCGAACGCATCGACGGCGCCATCCCGGAGGATCAGGTTTGGCTGGTAATCGACCGCGCCCTTAGCGCAGCCGGCGTTACTCCTCCGGCCGCTCCGGCCAGCCCGCCTCAATCTGCCGGAGCGGGAAAATAGGTCTTCGAGACGCTATCGCCGCACCGGGCTGTGGATTTATCCTTGAATGCCGGGGCTTCTTCGGCCCCAAAGGAGACACCAAATTGCAAGTCCTACCGTTCTCTCCGACCCGTTTCCAGTTCGCCGTCCTCGCTCTTTGCGGCGGCGCCCTGCTGGCCCCGGTCGCAGGCTGCCGCCGTTCGCCCGCGCCCGATGTGATGGCCACCGTGAACGGCAAGGAAATCCTGCGCTCCGAATTGGAGAGGAAGTACCAGGACTACAAGCTCCGCCAGGGAGAGACTCCGCAGGAGCCCTCCGCGGAACAGACGGAGATCGTTCGGCTCGGGGTTTTGCGCCAGATGATCGATGAGGAGATTCTGCAACAGCGGGCTGCCAAGTTGAACGTTACCGCCTCCGACGAGGATGTCAACGCCAAGCTCACGGAGATAAAGGCGCCTTACACCCAGGAAGACTTCGACAAGCAGCTCAAGCTGCGCAATCAGACGCTGGACGACCTCAAGCGCGACATTCGCAACGATTTGACCGAGAACAAACTGCTGAACAAGGAGATCGAGTCCAAGATCAACATCACGGATGCGGAGATCGCCAGCTTCTATAACAGCCACAAGTCCGAGTTCAACTTCATTGAGCCGCAATACCACCTGGCGCAGATCGTGGTCACCGGCGGACCCTCGCAACAGGCCGGCAACCTGCAAAACAACAAAGCCTCCGGGGACGCCGATGCCAAGAAGAAGATTCAGACCTTGCAGAACAAGCTGGAAAATGGAGAAGACTTCGGCGCCGTGGCCATGAACTTTTCGGAAAATGCCAACAACGCCTCGAATGGCGGCGATATGGGCTTTGTGGCGGAGTCGGCGCTACGCAGCGAGCCGGACGCCTTCAATGCCATCAGCAAGCTCAAGCCGGGCCAAATCAGTGAGATTCTCCCTATTTACGACAGCGCCGGCCCGGGGCGCAGGACCGTGGGATACGCGATCTACAAACTGCTTGGGCGCGAGCCGGCGGGCCAGCGCGAATTGAATGACCCGCGCGTTCAGCAGGGCATTCACTCGGTGCTGCACGAAAGCCACGCGCAACTGCTCAAGAACGCCTACTTCGAGATGCTCCACAACGAGGCCAAGATACACAACTACCTCGCCGACCAGATTCTCAACGAAGGCAAAAAGTAAAGCGCATCGCTTTCAGGCCTCGAATCCCTCCCGGCAAGACTCAGGATCGCGAACATATTCTCCCTGTTCGCAGGGGTCGCCTCGCCCATGCAGAGATTCAACTCGCATGGTCGACTGCGAGGACTGGCCCATCCGGTAGGACAATGCCCGGCTGACGCCCAGCGCCAGCACCGAAAGGCGCGCAAGGCTTCCGGATAAGCTGCATGGATGGGTACAAAGGAATGACAAATCGGTAACAAGTCGCGGCGCCGATCTCTTCATAATAGCTCTCAAAGCAAGGCCAATCCTTGAGAAAGAGTTTTGAGAGACAATTGAATGAGCGCCATTTCGTTCAGACGCAGTTCAGCAATCTGGGTGATGTGCTTGCTCGCTCTGGCGGTCAAGGCCTTCGGGCAGACGCCAGGGACGGGCGCCATCTCCGGCGTGGTGTATGACCCCTCCAGTCGAGTGATCGCCAATGCCGACGTACAGACGGTGAATGAGGCAACACACGTTTCGCGCTCAGTCTTCACCAAAACAGAAGGCCTATTTAGGTTTCCGCTGCTGCCGCCGGGCAGCTACACGGTGACGGTGAAGGCAACGGGTTTTGCCGAGCACAGATCGCAATCGATTCTCGTGACGGCGAGCGAGACAAGTTCTTTGAATGTGACGCTGGCGGTTGCAGGGGTGAACGCCAGCGTGCAGGTCGCAAGCGATGCGGAAATGGTCCAACTGGAAAGCTCTACGCTGGGACGCGCCGTGGAGCAGGAAGCAGTCCAGGCTCTGCCGCTATCCAGCCGCAACTATACGCAGATTCTTGCGCTTTCGCCGGGCGTGATTGTGGCGCTTCCAGATGCCACGGAACTGGGCCGAGGGACGCAAAACGTAACCTCCAATGGCGCCAAGACAACCTCGAATAACGTCCAGTTCAACGGCATCGACGCCAATAACCTCTCGCAGAACTCCATGAACAATGACGGAGAGGAGGTGGGTACGGCAATTCCCGCACCCGACGCCATCCAGGAGTTCAAGGTGCAAACTGCCAACTACGATGCCTCCTACGGAAGAGGCGCCGGAGCCAACATCGACTTCATAAGCAAGAGCGGCACAAACAACTTCCACGGAAGCGCGTGGGAGTTTGTGCGCAATACCATCTTTAACGCAAACGACTTCTTCTCAAAGCTGGACAACAATCAGCCGCGCCCCACGCTGAAGAAGAATATCTTCGGCGCATCCTTCGGCGGTCCAATCCGGAAGGACAGGAGCTTCCTGTTCGTCGAATATCAAGGAATTAGAGAGGTCAATGGCGGGGCATTCGGATCCGAGACAACCACCGATCTGCCGCAGCTTACCTCCGACCGCTCTGCCGCAACGCTGGGAGCGCAGTTTTGTCCCGCCAACCACGCGGATGCGCCCGGCTATCTGCCCAATGCGCTTGGAACGCAGGTGGCCTGCGACGGTTCCAACATCAATCCCGTCGCGCTGGCCCTGCTCAACTTCAAGCTGAGTAATGGCCAGTATGCGGTTCCCAATCCCCAGATCGATCTTCCTACGGCTCCGGGAGAGCTTCCCATTGGCCAGTCTACCTTCTCCCTCCCCGCTCATTACACTGAGGACCAGTTCAGCATGAACGTCGATCAGGTCTTGACCGCGAAGAACACGCTCGCGGGAAGGTTCTTTTATATGCGCGCCCCAACCCTTTATCCCTTTTCGCCGAGTGCCGCCAATCTTCCCGGTTGGGGCACCAATGAACTCGACCAGAACACGATGTTCGTTCTGGCGGATACGCACGTCTTCAACTCCAACCTGATCAACCTGGCGCGCTTCGGCTATATGCGATTCAGCGGTCTCTCCTCCGTCGCGAACCCGATTCAGGCTTCGGACCTGGGAATGAGCACGCCGACGGGTAGTCCAGGCGTGGCGCCTGCGGTGAGCATCAGCGGCCTGTTTACCACTGGAGATGCCGGCACGCCATCGCAGTGGCAGAACACCAACAGCTTCATCTGGCAAGATACCGTCTCGCATACGCGCAACCGCCAGGATATGCGCTTCGGCGTCGAGCTGAAGCGTCATGAAGTAGACGTAAACCCGCCCTTCGGCATCGATGGACTGCTGCTGATCAACACCTTTGAAGATTTTTTGCTTGGCCAGAGCGCGGCGCAGAATGGCAGCCCCATTGGCGCGAGCAATGTCTCAGGGCTTGACGGCGCCTCGGGTCTTTTCCGCGAGGACGAACGCTACACAGATGTGGCGGCCTTTATTCAGGACGACATCAGACTGACGCAGCGGCTTACCGTGAACGCAGGTTTGCGCTATGAGATATTCGGCCCGGCGACGGAGATCCATGGCCGGCTGAGTAACTTCGATCCGTCGATTGCGGCAGGGCAGGTGCCGGCCGCGGGATCGCTCAGCGGATTTACTCTGCCGGCTAACTTTCCCGGTGCGGTTCCTGTTGGAGTAACCAAGACCTCGACTGCGGGGCTGTGGTCTACCGACTATCATGACGTCTCGCCGCGGCTGGGCTTCGCACTACAGTTGATGGAAAAGCCGGCCTTGGTGCTGCGAGGCGGATACGGCTTCTATTACGATCGCCCCTCAGGAGGATTCGTCGAAGGGCAGTCGGGAGGGCAGCCGTTCTCGCTGCAGGAACTCTCTTTCGGCGTGCAGAATGCGGGAGCTACGCTGCAATATCCCTTCGACCCATTGCTGCCGCCGGCTTCAAGCTTTCCCATTTATCAGCCTCGCCTGCCCGGCGGAAACGCCTATACATCCGCCGTTTCGCCGCACGTCATCGACCCCTACACACAGGAGTACAACCTGAATCTCCAGTACGCCTTTGCAAGGAATCTCCTGCTGGAAGCCGGTTACGTCGGCGCGCACACCACGCATTCGCCAGGAAGGATTGAATTCAACCAGGCGCTGTTGGCGAGCGAGCAGAACCCGGTCAACGGGACGGCCATGAATACCGCGGCCAATGTCATCCAACGGCTGCCATTCGCAGGCATCTCAACGGGATCACTCCTGGCCGATACAGAATTCGAAGCAAACTATAACTCGCTACAGAGCAGCATTACCAAGCGGCTGGGTCATGGACTTCAGTTTCTCGGCAGTTACACATGGTCGAAGTCTCTGGACGAGACCAGCGGCTCCGGCGGAGCCGATTTCTTTGAGATATGGTTGCTGACCAATAACCAGAACAATCCCCGGCAGGCATACGGGCTGACGGACTTCGATCGCGACCAGAGGGCCGTCGTGAACTTCACGTGGACTGCGCCGAAATTCCGGCAGGCGCCTATACTTCCCCGACGAGTGCTCTCCGACTGGGAGCTGTCCGGCATCTCCGTGATCCAGACAGGCAGCCCCATCACGGTGCTCGACGGCAACGCCGGCGCGGTTTATGGAAATTTCTTGAATAGGGCACAGCGCACCGGATCGAATCCCTCTACGCCGGGTTCGCTCCATTCACGTGTGCTCAACGGCTATCTCGATCCGAATGCATTCACTATTGCGCCGGAGGCTCCGAACGGCAGCGGGCCTGGGGATACGGACTTCGGCAACAGCGGCGTAGGCATTGTGCGCGGTCCCGGCCAGCACAACGTGGACATGGCCGTGGAGCGCATCTTCCCGGTAACCGAATCGAGCAGCTTCCGCTTCCGGGCGGAGTTTTTCAACCTGACGAACACGCCGCAATTCGCCCTCCCCAATAACAATGTCAACTTCATCACAACTCCCACTGGTCCGGCCAACCAGGATCCTTCGTTCGGCCTGATCGCCTCGACCGTGGCGAATCCCCGCATCATCCAGTTCGCGGTGAAGTATCTGTTCTGATGAACCGCGCCGCGGCTTCTCTATGCTCCGCGGTTCCCGCAAAACTGCCAGGAAGGAACCTAAGCGATGACGATTGATGAGATAGAGCTGGCGTGCGATACGGAGAAGGCGCTCGACTTTTCCAGGCACTCGTTCGAGGTTCCTGAGGTTTTACTTCGGGAGATGTTTTATCCTCTCGGGTTTCCGACAGAGCTGGCAACCAACTCCCCCGAGATTCTGTCGCAAGCTGGCAAACTGTGGTCCATATTTGAGAGGCGATTCGACACGGAACCTATCCGTGTGGACGTGCACGTGGTGGATAGCGACTCGACAGAGTGTCCTCCAACACCGGTCTGCCGCATCATGTATCCGCTGCGGATTAGCGTAGCGGATGCAGACAACTACAGCATCGGCTATCTTGACCGGAACAGAACACAGATTACAATCTCGCGGGCCGCCGAGAGGCATAGCAGCTATCTGGGATATTTCTTCCTGGGATTCGCGCCGCATGACCACATTGAAACCAGGTACGCGACGCCTGTGCATGCGGGATGTGTCGCACTCAACGGCCGGGGGGTGTTGCTGTGTGGCGACTCAGGCGCAGGCAAGTCTTCCTTGTCGTATGCTTGTGCGCGCGCAGGATGGACCTATGTAAGCGACGACGCGAGCGATTTGCTCAACCACGGCAAGGATCGTCTGATAATCGGCAACTGCCATCAGGTGCGTTTTCGCCCTTCGGCGGCCAAACTGTTTCCCGAGCTGGAAGGGCTGGAGATCACACCGCGCGCAGCGGGCAAGCCATCCGTCGAGCTTCCGACGGCGGCGATGCCGGGGATGACCTGTGCTCTTACGGCGCAGGTGGACTTCCTGGTGTTCCTCAACCGGCGCGTCCCCGGCCCTCCGGAATTGGTTCCTTATCGCAAGGATGTGGCGCGGTATTTTATGCGCCAAGTATTGTTCGGGTCGGCAGAGTCGCTGGCCGCGCAGTACGCCGCATTGGAGCGATTGCTGACGGCGGAGGTCTTTGAACTGCGATACAGCGACTTGGATTGGGCGGTGAGCCGGCTGGAAACTCTGGCACGGGAGGGGCGATAGTGGAGCAGTTGCTTGAGGCTGAGCCAGTCGGGGCCAGCGGTGCGAGCGGCATATCTGTCTGGAGGAACCCCGCCGCATGGTTGGTGGAGAAGAAGCTGTCCCGGGCATATTGGATATTCTTTTCCGTCGAGTTTTTCTTCGACTTCGGCTTTTCACTCTATTTTTTCCTATTCAACTTATACTTGGTCGATCTTCACTTCAACGAGCGAGCCATCGGCCTGGTCGTTGGCGCTTTGACATTGGGCTCCGTCGCGGGGACGCTGCCGGCCGGTTGGCTGGCGCGCAAGATCGGGCTGCGCCCGCTGCTTGTATTCAGCATGATAGCTGCGCCGTTGCTGGGAGTGGCGCGCGTGCTGGCGGTGTGGGAGCAGGCACAGATAGGCCTGGCGTTTCTGGCTGGGTTGGCAATGTGCCTCTGGGCAGTCTGCTACCTGCCCACGCTCGCCGGGCTTACGACGGCGGAGAACCGGGCATCGGCATTCAGCATTAATTTCTCGATGAGCATAGGCGCCGGCGCGCTGGGCGGGTTGGTATGCGGCTATCTGCCCCATTTGCTTAAGATGGCTGGTTATGCGCTGCCGGCTGCCGACGTCAAGCGGATGATTCTTCTCGGCGCCTGCGGCATTGCGGGAATTGGGGTCTTCCCCATGCTGCGCTTGCGCCTACCTTTGCAAGAGAACAAACCTCAGGCACAGGACAAGGCAGGGAAGCTGCCCTGGAAGATGAATCCCTTTCTGCTTCGATTCCTGCCGGCGATGGGTCTGTGGATGGCTGTTCTGGCCGCGTTTACGCCATTTGCCAATGTGTACCTGTCGAAGGATCTCCATATTTCCCTGGCGCAGATTGGGCTGATCTTTTCAGCAGCGCAGGCGGTTCAGTTCTGCGTGGGCCTGCTGACGCCGTTGGTCTTTCGCCGCTTGGGCCTGGTGAATGGCATCGTTGCAACGCAGGTTGCCACTGCGGCGGCCTTGGGATGCCTGGCCGGAACCCATGACCGAAGGCTGGCGGTAGCACTCTACCTGAGCTTTGCCGCAACGCAATGGATGAGCTCTCCGGGCTTGTACAACCTGCTGATGAGCGAGGTTCCGGACGAGGAGCGCAGCTCTGCTTCGGCGATGACGATGTTTTGCAATGCGGTTCTTAAGTCCTGCGCTACGGCCGGCGCGGGGATATTGTTTGTGCGGTTTGGGTACCCGCACGTTATTTTGGGGATCGCCGCGCTGGCATTGGCGGCGGCGCTACTTTTCGGATGTCTGGTTCGCCCATCGGCTCGACGCGCGGCGCCGCAGCCGTAGGCGAACGCCGGGAGCGGTCGACGGCAATGACCGGTCGGCCCGGCACGGGCCCGATCGCCTGAGCTACGGGCGAGATAGCGAGCCCTAACCCGGTCCAATCTGAGGTTCGCATGAGAGGTAAAGCGCGGTATTATGTTTGCGGGTGACGGGCCGGCGACTGCCGAAGGTCGAGCAAAAGTAATCATCCGGTCAAGCCAATGTCACCACATTGTCATTTCACGGGCCTTTTGTTTCAGCGAGATAGTAATTGGATGACAATGGAGGGTATGGTGCAAAGCGAGAAGGCAGAGAAGGATTCCGGTGTTATCGATGCTCGGACGCAGGCTGCGCGGACGCAAATCCTGGTGATCGAAGACGACCCGCACATGCAGAAGGTGCTGCAAAGAATCTTCCGCGAACAGGGCTATGCGGTGACAGAGTGCGGCGATGGCCAGACTGGGCTGGATGCATTCCGCTCCGGCACGCCGTCCGCGGTGATACTGGACCTGCTGCTGCCAAACATATTTGGACGCGACCTTTGCAAGATCATGAAGGCCGAGCGGCCCGGTGTGCCGGTCATTGTGGTCAGCGCAATCAGCGAGGTGGCGGACAAGGTTTTGCTGCTGGAATTGGGCGCGGACGATTATGTAACTAAGCCGTTCAGCCCGCGGGAACTGTTGGCTCGGGTTCAAGCTGCCTTGCGAAGGCCGCAGAAGCAGGCGGCCGCGACCCCAACCTGCAGCTTTGGCGACTGCGAGATCGATTTCGCCAAGATGAGTGCGCGGCGTGCGGGAAGACCTATTACGCTCACGGCGCACGAGTTCAAGCTCTTGAAGTATTTTGTCAAGAACGCTGAGCGAGTCCTGAGCCGCGAGGAACTGCTGAACGAGGTGTGGGGATATAACTGCTATCCGACCACGCGAACAGTCGATAATCAGATACTCAAGCTGCGGCAAAAGCTGGAGCCGGACGCGGCCGATCCGCACCATCTGCAGACCGTGTATGGCGCGGGATACAGATTCGTTCCGTAAGAGAGAGGATTCCGTGTCGATCGAGAAACGCGCGCCGGGAATTCGGACACGTGTACTGTTGCTCACTTCTCTGGTGCTCATTATCGCCGGTACCACGGCTTCAAGCCTGTATATCATCAGCAGCCAGTTGCGCCGGCAGGTGCATGCAAACCTCGAGGCGGACCTGGGCCACTCCGTGGAGACTTTCCAGGACCTGGAGGCGGGACGCCTGGCTGCGCTGGAGCGCGAGAATACCCTGATGGCCGCTCTTCCCAGCCTGAAAGCGCTGATGACAACGAACGATCCGCGGACCATTGCGGACGATGCCGCGGATTTTTGGAAGATCAGCGGCAACGATCTCTTCGCCCTCGCGGACAGCGACCACCGGGTGCAGGCTGCATACGCGCAGGGCGTGGGGAACGCCGATACTTTGAAACGCGACCTTCAAACTGTGATCGCGGACCCATCCAAGCACTATCTCCTGAGCGGCGGGCGGCTCTTTGAGTATTCCGTGCGGCCGCTCTATTTCGGCAGCCCGGCGGAGGGAACGCTGCTTGGTTACGTGATAGGCGGATATGCCATCGATCAAGGGTTTCTTCGCGAAGTAGGCCGCGGCGCGGGCGCCGACGCGGCCTTTTTCGTGCGCGATGCAGTCCTAGTAAGCACGCTGCCAAACGAAAGACAGGTGGCTCTTCAAGGGATGGTATCTTCGCTGCAAGGGGACGGAAGTTCGGGCATCGCGATGATTGGCCGAGAGCGGTATCTGGCGGCAAGCAAGAACCTGAACGGCGGAGCGAGCATGCCGCTTCAGCTCGTGGTCATGAAATCCTTCGATGAGGCGGATCGCGCGGAACGGGATATCAACCGGATGATCTTCTGGGTGAGCCTGCTGGCGATGGCCGCTGGTTCCGTGCTCATGCTGTTCCTGGCACGGATGGTGACGCGGCCTCTGGAACTGCTGGCGGCTGGGGTTCGAGCTTTTGGCGAGGGCGACCGCCGGCACTCGCTCCCCGCGGATGGTCCGCAAGAGGTGCGGTATCTGAGCCGCATATTCGCGCAGATGCGCAATGAGATTGAGAAGGCAAACCGCGCATTGCTGGAGTCGGAACGGCTGGCGACGATCGGACGCATGGCGAGTTCGGTTTCCCATGATCTGCGCCATTACCTCGCCGCGGTCTATGCCAATGCGGAGTTTCTGGCATCGCCAAAACTCCCATCGAGCGAGCGCGCGGAACTCTTCGAGGAGATCCGGCTGGCGGTGAATGGGACAGCCGACATGCTGGATTCCTTGCTCATCTTCAGCCGCACGGGAGCTGCACTTCAGCGTGTGCCTACCGATATGTCCTCGCTTGTCGACCGGGCGATGGCGCTGGTGAAGACGCATCCGGACGCAGAGCGGGTAACACTGCTGCTGGAGAAGTTCGATGCCGACACAACGGCGGCGGTGGACACCAAGCAAGTGGAGCGAGCCGTCTATAACCTGTTGCTGAATGCTTGCCAGTCGGCGCGCGAGAGCTCGGGGCTGCGCGAGGTGAGAGTCTCACTGAGCGCGGAGAACAAGACCGTGAGTGTGACCGTAGTCGATAGCGGTCCGGGCGTGCCGGAGGGGATTCGCGAGAGCCTGTTCGACCCATTTGTGAGCGAAGGGAGACAAAAGGGCACAGGACTGGGTCTTACTCTGGCTTGGAGCGTGGCGCGCGAGCATGACGGCGGCGTAAGGCTGGTGAGCAGCCGCGCGGGCGAGACTATATTTCGTCTAACCGTAGCGAGGCACTTGCCGGAAACGGCCAGCAATGCCAACCGTCCACGGAGCGGAGTGCTGACACCATGAGAATGAGAATCAATTCAGAAGTCAGTGAGGGAGCGCGCACTGTCGGAGGCGTTTTGCGGGGAGAACGCCTTGTTCTGGCCGCGATGCTTCTGTTTCTCGGCTGGCAGAGCGTTCTCCTGCGTGCGCAAGCCGGGTCCGCTCAGGCGACCGCGCCGGAGACGACAGAACAGAAAATCGATCGTTTGACGGCGGCCGTGGCGCAGGCTCAAACACAGATGGATGCTTATCAAAAGGAACTGCTTGAACTGCGCCGGCAACTTACTGCGTTGCAGCAGCAGATGGCCGCGGAAAAGGCGGCGTCCCGGCCCGCGCCACAGCCGGCGCCTGCGAATGCCGGCGGCGCCCAGGCTGCGTCGGGAGCTCCCGCAACGCTGGAGGAGATTCGAGAGCGGCAGGCGGTCGAGGAGTCGCAAATTGCGACGCATGACGTGACCAAGGTGGAAACGCAATCGAAGTTTCCGCTCACGGTGAGTGGATTGGTCCTGTTCAACGGCTTCGTGAACACGCGGCAGGTGGACATTCCCGCTTCACCGGCCTATGCAATCTCAGGTCCCGGCACTAGCGGACTTTCGTTGCGGCAGACGGTGCTGGGGCTGGATGCGCGCGGGCCGCACTTATTCGATGCGGCCAGCCATGCGGATCTTCGCGTGGACTTCTTTGCGAATGGCGCGCAGTTAAACTATGCTGCCGGCGGTCTGCTGCGGCTGCGCACTGCGCATGCGGCGCTGAATTGGCAGAACACGGAGGCCTTTGTCGAGTTGGATCGCAGCATCCTTGAGCCGAACGAACCGTCATCCCTGGTCGCCGTCGCGCAGCCGGAGTTGGCGTGGGCGGGCAACCTTTGGACCTGGAGTCCGCAGATCGGCGCGACTCATAGGTTTGCGCTCACTGACTCCTCGCGCATCGAGGCGCAGGCAGCTCTGATCGATACCTCCGACCCGCAGTTGCCGGGGTCAACTTCGATTGCCTCGCCGGTAACCCAAACAGAACGCAGCCGCTGGCCGGGAACAGAGGCGCGAATTGCATTCCTGCGTGGAGAGAACGGTACGGGACCGCAGATTGGCGCAGGTGGATATTTCAGCCCGCACCGCACCGGCTACGGCGATGGTTTTGACGCATGGGCCGGCACAGTGGACTTGCGAATGCCTCTGGCCAGATTCTTCGAGATTACGGCCAACGCTTATCGCGGGCAGGCGCTGGCCGGACTTGGCGGCGGCGGATATGTGAATTACTACTATTATTACGAAGGCTCGAATGAGATCGTGCGTGCGCTGGACGATGTTGGCGGGTGGGCGCAACTGAAGGCCAGAGCGGGTCAGCGGCTGGAGTTGAACGCGGGTTACGGCGCCGACAACCCGTTCGCCAAAGAGATCGATGCAGCCATGGAGTCTCCGGACGCATCGCCCTATGCTGGGCTGGCGCGAAACCGTTCCTTTTTCTCGAACGCGATCTTCAGCCCCAGCGCATATCTGCTTTTTTCGCTCGAGTACAGGCGGCTGTGGACCAACTACAGCACTGGTCCGACGAATCTCAGCGATGTTATCGGCATTGGCGCGGGGTACAAATTCTGATGGTGCGCGCAAGTTTGCGGCGGCTGCTTTCGTTAACGCTCCTGGCTGGTTGCGTCAGCCGGATGGACGCACAGATGCCCGCTGCGTCGGTGCGGCAGGCAGAGGTGGTTGCCACCCTGGCGCCGGCACAGCGCGGCCCAGCGCACAAGGGGGAGAAGATTCCGCCGGCGGTGATATGGTTGAACCCATTGCATGGCGGCGCCGCGCAAGCCGTAACACCGGGCAGCTTCACCCTGTTGCAGAAGAACAAGATGTTCACGCCGCATTTGCTGGTTGTTCCGGTGGGCAGCAGCGTCGCGTTTCCCAACGCCGATCCTTTCTTTCACAACGTCTTTTCACTTTTCGACGGACGGCGTTTCGACCTCGGGCTGTATGAAGCGGGTTCGACTCGCAGCGTGGTGTTTTCGCGCGAGGGCGTCTCCTACATTTTCTGCAACATTCATTCGGAGATGAGCGCGGTCGTGATCGCACTGGCGACACCGTATTTTGGCGTCGCCGACCCGCAGGGTGTGTTTCACTTGAAGGACGTTCCCGATGGGGACTACGACCTGCACGTGTGGATCGAAGGGCAGAAGCAGAGTTTCCTCGACGGGCTCGCGCGCCAGGTCCATGTTGCTGGAGGGGCAGCCGATCTCGGCGAGATCCGCGCCGGCCGCCCGGAACAGCAAGATCACCTGAACAAATTCGGCCGCCCTTACGAGCCGGATGCTCACCCCATCTACTGACATTTCGATTTCCTCGATTCGCTAAAGCCGGCTCAAGTTCGCCTGATCCAAAGGCTGCCAGGCTAAGGGTTGAAGAAGTGGAGCAGCGCCGTTTCATCGCGTTGGCTCAGCGCGGCGCGCACGCGCATGTGGCGCACGATGGTGCCGGATATGCTGGGCGGGAACCCCTCCGGCGCCGTGTGGCAGCGAGAGCAGTGCTGCTGGAAGGCGCGCTCACCTTCATCCGGCGGCTGAACGGCCTGCTTTTGAGCGGCGGACTTCTTCGCGGGCGCGGCTGCCGACGCTCCGCTCTGCTGTGCGGCAGTTGCAAGTACGGACGCCGATGCCAGAACAAGGACTCCGAATAGGCAATACTTCGAATTCATGGTTGTCTCCCTTTCCAGGCGGGGAACAGGAAGCGATAAACAATCCCTGTTTCCCAGACATTGCGATTGCCAGTCGAAGAGAATTGCCGCGCATAGCTGGAGAATATCCTGGTGTTGTGCGGCAAATTGTAATCGAGGCCAAAGTCGGCGCGTTGCGTATTCACCGGCGGAAGGCCGTCGCTGACGATGGTGTCCCGGCGGAAGGTCTGCTGCATCCGAAAGACCGGCTCGATACGGCCAATCGCGCTGTCAAGACCGCCAAAGGCATGGGTGCGATAGTCGGCTTCGACCCAGTAGCCCTGGGCATGATGGCCGCGCGCGAACTCGGAACGGAGGCGAAAAGAGGTGTCCTTGGGCTCCCACCAGGCGTGAGCGCCATAGAAGTTCTCATGCGTTCCTTGCAGGAGACGATCGTAGGAGAGTCCCATTTCCAGGCGTTTCTCGGGTAAGTAGAGACTGGCGCGGCCGCCTGTGCCGCGATGAGCGTTGAACTGCTCGTTGCCGCTTCGGACTGAATAGAAATAGGTATAGTCGATGGAGTATCCGCTGCGTGAGATGGCGTTGCCGCGCGCCATGCCTCCAAGACCGCTGCCACCTGAAAAAACGCCGAGAGGCGCAATCAGCGGCCCATCCTGGAAGTTGCCGATCCAGATCGGCGAGAGGCGCTCGTTGTAAGTGTTGAACGGAATGAGATAGTCGCCGCCTACTACGGTGAAGTGGGGCGAGGCGATGTAATCGCCTTGCATGTAACTGAGGCCGATGAAGTGCGTGTGGCCATAGCCCGGCTGATTGCCGCCGTTAGGTGAAATGCTCTCAAGCAGGGCCGCGCGCGACTCGAACAGAACGCGCTGGCCGATGGGAGCCGCGAGCAACGGCTCGACGGTCGGATAGTAGCTGGTATTGCCGCCATTGGTGCTGGTGAAGAAGCCGATGCCTCCGGAGACGAGAGGTGTGTCCTGCGCTGAGCCGCGATGCGCAATCGCGGCGACGGCAAGCGCCAATCCAAAATAGCGGATTGCGCATGCGCCAGCGCGGTGCTTGAGACTGAAAACCGGACGCAACATACGAGCAACCTTAGCGCATGACGCGGAGCCATGTGTCCCTCGATCTTCTTTCAGTTGTCAGTTAATTGTCACGTTAGGCGCCAAGCCCCCAACCCCGTTCCGCGGCGCCGCAAAACAGAAGACACACGCAGCCTCGCGGCACCTCCGCGAAAGCTTCTCGACAAACGGAAGCCGCAACAATGCGATTACATTCGACTTACAGAGACATGACAACTCGCTGTCGTGACCCGGCTAGAGTCGGAATAGCTTGTAGCTCCGCGACTATGTTTGCGCCGATGGTTCGACTGTGGATGGAAGCCTGGCACGCGGGAAGGCTGCGGGACAACGGGCGAGGCGTACGGCAAACCGCTTCCTAATTCTCCTGTCGAGGATCTTCCCATGAAACTTAAGCTCGCTTGGTCCGCGATCCTTGCCGCAACGCTGCTGGCGGCGCCGGCGTTTGCGCAAGGCGTTCCGGCCCAGCCCGCTCCGCGCCGCATTGAAGTGACTGCCAAGCGATTCGCCTTCTCGCCCAACGAGATCACATTGAAGAAGGGCGAGCCGGTCTTGCTGGTGCTTACGAGCGCCGATGTGGCGCATGGAATCCGCTTCAAGGAACTCGGCATCGAGACCAAAGTAGGCAAGGGCCAGACCAGCGAACTCGCTTTCACGCCCGAAAGGACAGGCACGTTTGTCGGTCACTGCTATGTCTTCTGTGGATCCGGCCACGGGGGGATGACGCTCACCCTGCACGTTGTGGAGTAAGGATATGTCACGGATCCTCTTATCGATTCTCGGAGCGTCGCTGCTTGTCCTACCGCTCGCCGGCTGCAAGGCCGATCCGCCGGGCAAGGAAGAGGCGGCGATCATGAACTGGGCAAAGCACAAGATCTTCGTGCATAACAAGTCGCAGAAGAATCCGCTCAAGGACAACGCCGCGGGCGTTGCCGACGGCAGGGAGGCGTTCTCGCACTATTGCGTTGCATGTCATGGGCTGGATGGCCAGAACACCGGAGTGCCCTTTGCGGATCGCATGTCGCCGCCAGTACCATCCCTGGCTGCGAAAGACGTGCAGTCCTATTCCGACGGCCAGTTGAAGTGGATTATCGACTACGGGATCTGGCCCTCCGGCATGCCAGGTTCGAAGAACACACTCAGCGACGACGAAATATGGTCGATCGTGCTTTATTTGCGCCACTTGCCGCAGGCAGGCAGCCTGGGCGAACCGGAGATGTACACCCACTGACGCCATGAATTCCACCCATGCCAATTCGGCCGGCAACTCACTAAGCCGCGCATTTCAATTGCGCGAGGCGGTCCTCCTGCTTTTCTGCGATCCATTGCGGATGGAATATGCACGCTTGCTGCATCTCTCGCGCAAGGATTGGAAAGACTTGCTGCGCTGGTTGGACACCAGCGGGCTGGCGCTGTATTTTCTCGATCGCGCGGAGGAACTCGGCCTGGTGGAAACGCTCCCCTGGCCGGTAATTGCGCGCCTCCGCCAAAACCTTGCGGACAACACCGAACGAATGGATGAAATGATCGCCGAATCGATCGCGATCCAGCGGCGCTTTCAGGACGCAGGGCTCACGTACGCCATGCTGAAAGGCTTCTCGTTGTGGCCGATTTCAGTGCCGAAGCTGGAGCTGCGGTCGCAGCTCGACCTGGACTTTCTCGTGGCGGAAGAAAGCGCAATCGAGGCGCGTCGAATCCTCGAGGATGCCGGCTACCGGCTCCGCGCCGTTAGCGGCGGAAGCTGGGAGTTCAAGGCAAACGAAGGCCGGCCTCCTTCGCTCAATGGATTGTACAAAGCGGGCCTGACTCGCTCGGTAGAGTTGCACCTCGAGACTGTCAGCCGCAGCCGTCCATCGCGCCTCTCCCGCTCGCAGAGCTTGCGCTTCCATGGCCTACTCATGCCGGTGCTCTCGCCGGTCGATCTCTTCCTGGGACAAGCACTTCATCTCTACAAGCACGTGTGCAGCGAGTTCTCGCGCACCGCACACCTGATCGAGTTTCGCCGCCATGTGATCGCGCGATACGGCGACGATGCGTTTTGGACCAGGCTGGAGCAGCAATCTTCAAGCGAATCGGGAACCTATTTGCGTTTGGGAGCAGTGATTCATCTCATCTCGAATGCGATGGGTCAATTTGCGCCTGGGGCGCTCACCCGGTGGTCGGTCGATCGGCTTCCTCCGGGCGTGGGCCGTTGGATAGACCTGTATGGCCGCCGCACGGTGCTGATGAGTTTTCCCGGAAGCAAGCTGTATCTTCTGCTGCAAGAAGAGATGGAGGCAGCGGGGTTGCCCGCGAAGCGTCCCTTGCGCCAGGCGCTGCTGCCCCGCCGCTTGCCGCCGGCCATCTCGCATGCGGTAGCGCTCGAAGGATTCTCCGGACGCACGAGGCGTTATTACAGGGAAGTTCACTTCATCTTCTTCAGGCTGCGCTTTCATCTCATGGAAGGGCTTCGCTATCTTATCGAGTCGATCCTCTGGCGGCAGTCCAGAAATGAATTCTCCCAATGATCACTTTTCCCAACTCGGCCCCTCGCACGCTCCGGCGTCTTGGTCTGCAAGGAGTTTTGATTGCGCTTGCATTTGCCCCGCACATGCAAGCGCAGACGCAACAAGACTCATCGGCAGCAATGGATTCATGGTCCGTTCCATCGCAGGCTGCAAATGGTCTGGGTAACACGGGGCAGTCTGCGAATGCCGTTGCCGGAAGGACCACGGGGTCGGGCTTCAACACTGGAATCGGTCCAACGCCGGGAACCGGAACAGATACCGGCACCGGGGTTGCTCAGAGCCTCGGTATGCCTTCGGCCCTCTCCACCGGCCAGATCTTCGCCATTCTGCAGGCGCGGCCCGATGCGCTGGTGGAACTGAAGTCGCTGATGTCGGACCTGGCGCAGCAACAGGGCACGCCCATCCAGGCCGACTCGATTACGGACGAGATACTGTACAGCAAGATTGCATCGAGCCAGGAACTTCGCGTCGACGTCACAACATTCCTGCGCGCGCGAGGCTATGTGTCGGACGCCGATCTGCAAAGCTATGCTGCCGCCGGTTACGAAGACGAGGGCCTCACACCTCGTCAGGTGTCGCCAATGCCAAGCCTCGCCGCGCAGAGAGCCGGCCTGCCCATTGGCACATTTCCCCAAGGCCTGTCTGAGCAGTCGAACCCGGGAATCGACGCTGCAATTGGAGCGGGCGCGATGCGCGCAAACAGGATGCGCACCGGCGCGGAAGAACAGCCCGGCAACCCACAGCGCAACACCACCAGCGAGCCGCAAGTCCTGCATCAGCCGGCGCCGTATAACCTGCTATCGCTTCGCGACCTGTACACACAGTTGCCGGAACAGGGCGGCCAACTGAAGCGCTTCGGCTCCGATGTCTTTCTGCACCGCGATGGGTTTGAAACCAACCAGCTCGCTCCCAGTGCGCGCGAGACGCCGCTCGACGTTCCAGCGGGGCCGGGCTACGTCGTTGGGCCTGGCGACAGCCTTTCCATCGATCTCTGGGGCGGAATCTCACAGAGCTTTGTACAGCTGGTCGATCGCGAAGGCCGTATCGCGCTTCCGGAGTCCGGTGCAGTGCAGGTGGCTGGGCTCACGCTGGAGCGAGTACGGGGCGTAGTCGCGGAAGCGCTGAAGCCGCAGTATCGCGATGTGCAGGTGGCGGTCACGGTTGCTCATTTGCGCAGCATTCGCGTTTATGTTGTGGGCGATGTGCAAAGGCCGGGCGCTTACGATATCAGCTCGCTCTCCACGTCATTGAATGCGCTCTATGCCGCCGGCGGACCCACAGGCATCGGGTCTTTGCGTGTTTTGCGTCACTATCGCGGCAAGCAGTTGATCGGCGAGATCGACCTATACGATTTCTTGTTGCACGGCGTGCAGATTGAAGATCGCCTTCAGGCCGGCGACACGGTGCTGACGCCTCCTGCCGGACCGCAGATTGCCGTCTATGGCGCAGTCAAGCGGCCGGCGATCTACGAATTGAATGGCAAGGCCACGCTGGGTATGGTCCTGGAGGATGCGGGCGGCGCAACAGTGGCCGCGGAATTGGGCCACATCGAAATCGACCGCATCGACGCGAATCGGCAACGGGAGACGGTCACCCTTGACATTCCAACAGCCGGCGGCCCGGAAAGCGCACGGGCGGCCATAGCAACCTTTCCAGTCAATGACGGAGACCGCGTCCGCGTTGCGCCGATTCTTCCTTACAGCCAGCGAGTTATTTATATGCAGGGGCACGTCGCGCGACCTGGGCGCGTGTCATATCGCGATGGCATGCGCCTGAGCGATGCTCTGCACAGCTACCAGGATCTGCTGCCGGAACCTGCGGACAATGCCGAGATCGTGCGGCTTGTCGCGCCGGATTTGCACCCTGAGACCATCGAGTTCAATCTGCCCGATGCCTTGATTGGTAACTACAACATCGCCTTGCAACCTTATGACACCATCCGCATTCACGGCCGGTATGAGGCCGACGCACCTAGAGTGATCGTGGCTGGCGAAGTCCTTCGGCCCGGTACCTACGCGCTCTCGGCAGGCATGACCGCCGCACAGCTTGTCCGCATGGCAGGCGGCTTCAAGCGGGATGCCCTGCTGGACAGCGCGGACCTGACCAGCTACCGGATGGTTGAGGGAAGCGATGTAGTCAGCGAGCGCGTTTCGATTCGCATTGGCGATGCAGTCCTTCATGGCGACGCGGGCGCGGATGTCCGGCTCAAGCCGGCCGATGTGCTGACCGTGCACCAGATTACAGGATGGAACGATATTGGCTCCTCGATCACCGTCGAGGGTGAGGTGGCCCATCCGGGCAACTATGGAATTCAACAGGGCGAGCGGCTAAGTTCGATCCTGCGCCGGGCCGGCGGTTTGCGAGCCACGAGCTATCCGGCAGGGGCTGTGCTGCTGCGGGAAGAGGTGCGCCGGCTGGAAGAAAAGAGCCGTGAAGAACTGATTCGCCAGATCGAAACCAGTTCAGCTGCCGCGCGCATCGGCCCCAGCCTTGGCTCCAACGACCAGTCGGGGACGTTGCAACTGATCGCCCAACAGCAAGAGCAGATACTAGCGCGATTGAAGAGTCAGCCCGCCAGCGGCCGGATGGTGATCCACATCGGCAGCGACATCGCCAGTTGGGAGAATACTCCCGCCGACATTGAGGTGCGCGCCGGGGATGTGCTGCGGATTCCCAAGCGGCCGGGCTTCGTTTTGGTAAGCGGGCAAGTCTATAACACCTCCGCGATCACGTTTGCTCCCGATAAGACGGCGGAATGGTATCTGAGGCGCGCCGGTGGCGCAACGGAGCTTGCCAACACGAGAAACATCTTTATCATCCGGGCCAATGGATCCGTCGTTGGGCGGGGGTCGGGATCGTTCTTCGACCATGATGTGCTGGCGACGCGGCTCGGTCCGGGCGACGTCGTCGTGGTGCCGCAGAAGATCATCGGCGCTTCGGTCTTCTGGCGCAATTTGCTGACGGTTGCGCAGATCGGCTCGTCGATAGCCATCACCGCGGGCGTGGCTGGTTTGTTATGAGCAACGTGAATCGTGTTCATTCCAATTCGCAGGATGAGCTTCCGCGGGAGAAAGCCCCGACCGCGGCCGGCGGGAGCCTGTCCTCCTCTGCAGGGGATGACGCGCAGGATGGTGAGGCAGTTCCGAATTGGGTAGCCAACGCCTCCCTGTTATGGCAGGAGCGGCGCATGCTGGCCCGCACGGCGGGCATCGCGCTGGTGGCGGCGCTTGCGATTGCTTTCCTGTTGCCAAAGCAATATGAATCCACCGCGCGCATTATGCCGCCAGGCAACTCCGTGGGCGGCGCCGCCGTGCTGGCCGCATTGACAGGGCGCCCCGGCGGCGCACTGGGCAATCTCGAGGCCCTGGCAGGCGGCCTTCTCAGCGGTAACGGCAACACCTCCCTGTTCATCGATCTGCTGCGCAGCGGCTCGGTCAGCGGGCGCCTCATCGACCGCTTCGATCTGCAGCATGTCTATCGCAAGCGCTACCGCATCGACACAGCGAAGTTTCTGGCCCGCCGCACAACCATCGTGGATGACAAAAGAAGCGGCGTAATCACGCTGACCGTTGCCGATACCGACCCCGTCCGCGCGCGCGATATCGCGCAGGGCTATCTGGATGAACTGAACCAGTTGGTGAACCGCACAAACACGTCTTCGGCCCATCAGGAGCGACTGTTTATTGAAAAGCGCCTGCAAAGTGTCAAGGGCGACCTTGAACAGGCGCAGCAACGGCTGAGCGAATTCTCCAGCAACCACTCCACCATCGACATCAAGGAACAAACGCGCGCGACGGTGGACGCGGCTTCGCGGCTGCAGGCGCAGTTGATCGTCGAGCAGGCGGGGCTGGACTCGTTGCGCCAGATGTACGGCGATGGCAATGTGCGCGTGCGTTCGGCGCAAGCGCGAATCGGCGTGATGCAAGGCGAGATTGAGAAGTTGAGCGGATCGCCGCAGCCTCTTCCCGCGGACTTCATCACTAACGGGGGGGACGATTCGCTTGGGAGTCATAGCGACTACGAGTATCCGCCCTTGCGTCAATTGCCCCGTTTGGCCGTGCCTTACGCCAACCTTTTCCGCGAGGTCCAGGTGCAGGAAGCGGTGTACCAGTTACTGACACAACAATATGAGATAGCGCGCATCCAGGAGGCGAAAGACGTTCCCGTCGTAAGTGTGATCGACGCACCGGGCATTCCCGAGAAGAAGTCGTTTCCTCCCCGGTTGCTCCTGGCGCTCTTGCTGACAGGTGCTTCGGTCGCGGTGGCCTCTGTCCTGCTTCTTGTTCAACGGCATTGGCTGCAGGTGCCTGCGAACGATCCGGCCAAGGCGCTCTGCAATCAGATCGGCAACACTCTGCAACAGCGGCTGGTGACTTGGCTGCCGCGGGCCAGGGGCGTGCAATGAGGACACACCTGTCGAATGCCGCATACGGAATGCTGGACTATGGGGCTTATCCCTTGGGGATGCTGGCGGTCGCACCGGTAGTATTGCGCAACCTCGGCATAGCGCAGTATGGCGTGTGGATGGTGGCAACTGCCGCGGTCAGCACCGGCGGCATTCTTGCATCCGGCTTTGGCGACGCTAACATTCAGCACGTCGCTAGCCGGCGCGGCGCAGGCGATCGCGGCGCACTGTTACGAGCGGTGCGCAGCATGATGGGCATCAACCTGGTGCTGGGCGTCGTGTTTGCCGCCATCGGATGGATGCTCTCTCCGCTTGCGGCCGCGCATGTGACTGCTGCGGACGCCGGGTTGCGGCAGTCCTGCCTGTGGTCGCTTCGCATTGCCAGCGTGTTGATGGCGGTGCGTGCCGTTGAAAGCGTGTGCGTTAGCACGCAGCGGGCGTTTGAGCGCTATGGAGCCGCGGTTCGCATCAGCATCCTTGCCCGGCTTCTCGCTCTTGCAGCCGCTGCCGGACTGACGTTTGTGAGTCACAACGTTTCCGCCATGATGGCAGCGACTGGGCTGCTGATGGTTGCGGGCTTGTGGATTCAGCTTGTTTATCTGAAGCAGTTGCTGGCGGCCGAATCGCTGATGCCCGCCTTCGACCGCGACGCTATGCGCGTGCTGCTTGGCTTTGGAATCTTCAGCTGGTTGCAGGCGGTATCCGGGGTCGTCTTCGGCCAGGTGGATCGGCTGATGCTGGGCGTTTCGCTCGGCGCCGCGGCCGTAGCTCCGTATGCGCTGTGCGCGCAGATGGCGCAGCCTGTCTTTGGCTTTGCGGCTTCGGGGCTGCACTTTCTGTTTCCATATCTTTCCCATCGCAATGCGTCTTCCAGTGCGGCTTCGCTGAAGAGCCCGGTGCTCATCGCGTTTTCGTGCAACGCGATATTCGTCGCAGTAACCACCGCCTCTCTGCTGTTGTTCGGCAGCCGCATCCTGCATGCATGGGCGGGAGCCGCGATCGCGCGGGGCGCGGCTCCGGTGCTTGCCATCATCGTTTGGAGCTCTGCCCTCATGGGTCTGAATGTGACTCCCACATACGCGCTGCTGGCGCTGGGGCGCGTGCGAGTTGTCACCTGGGTCAACTTGGCGGGCGGCGCGGTCATGCTGCTTCTGATGCTGTTTCTCACACCGCGTCTCGGCATCCGTGGAATCGCCATCGCGAGGTTCGTCTATGGGCTAATCACGCTGGCCATGTATTACCCCCTGGCTCGCACTCTGTTCAACGTACGCAATGTTCCCCGGCAAGCATCGGGTGTTTACCCAGTCTGCGAGGATGCATGATTGCCGACTGCAACACCGTGGAGATGAGCGCCAGGGCGCGGCTGCCCTTGCCGTCTGTGCCTGCGACGGTTGGTGCGTTCTTCGCGGCTCGTCTCTGCCTTACTTACCTCTTCTTTCAGTCCGATCCCCGACAGGGCACCATCGTCGACTCCGCGCTGAACTGGCTGCTGTTTGCTGTCGTGGCGTTCCGCTCCTTCGGGCCTGCTCCTGTAACTCACCTCTCGCCAATGCGCGTGACGTGCTTCCGCTGGGTCGTTGCCTTCCTCGGCGTCTCGCTTTGCAGCCTCTTCTGGAGCGAGACGGTCTCTGTTTCCGTAGCACTGGCCTACTGGTGCGGCTTGGCGGCCGACGTGGTCATGGTGCCCTTGCTTCTTCGCGCCGGCCCGGCCGAGGAGATCGCCTCGCGTCTTATCAAGGGCTATGTCGCCGGAGCCTGCATCATCGCCTGCGTGATGTGGCTGTCGCCCACGATGCGCGATCTGCGGCCCGGCAACGATCAGTTCTTCAGTCCCAACGCAATCGGCTTTACCTGCGCGTTCGGCGTCTTCCTGGCGCAGTTCCTGATCCTTAGCGCAAGAGCCTGGCGATTCCCCGCGATCTTTCTGGCCATCTCGCTGCTCCGCAGTCTAAGCAAAACAACGCTCATCGCCTT
>JBEKPA010000004.1:0-34587 GCA_049521195.1 Occallatibacter sp. | reverse complement strand
GACCCCGCCGTGAAGCATGTCGCCGATAGCTTCGCCGCCGACCTGAAACGCGTGAGCGGACAGACACCGCGTCTTCTCGAAGACCCTCAGCAAGCGAATGGCGAGCTTGTCGTCATTGGCGTGCTCAATCAGAGCCCGGTGATCGACGGATTGGTGCGCGCCGGCAAGATCGAGGCGAGCGATATAGACGGGCAATGGGAGGCTTATCGCCAGATCGTCGTCGACAACCCTTTGCCCAAAGTGCCGCGGGCACTGGTGATCGTGGGTGCGGATCGCCGGGGCGCCGTTTACGGCGCCTACGATATCTCAGAAAAGATTGGTGTCTCGCCCTGGTACTGGTTCGCCGACGTGCCGGTACGGCGGCGATCGAATGTCTTCCTCACTGCCGGGTCCCGGCGCGATCAGCCCAGGGTGAAGTATCGCGGATTCTTCATCAACGATGAGAATCCGAGTTTTAACGGCTGGGCAATGAAGCATTTCGGCGGGATCAATGCCCGCATGTATGAGCATGTCTTCGAACTCGATTTGCGTCTCAAGGGCAATTATCTCTGGCCTGCGATGTGGGCGCCCAAAGCGTTTGCCGACGACGATCCGCAGAACATGGTGCTGGCCGACGCGATGGGCGTGGTAATGGGCACCTCGCATCATGAGCCGATGATGCGCGCGCAGGCTGAGTGGCATCGGCATACCGACCAGGGCGTCACCGGGGGCAAGTGGGACTACACGGTCAATGCCGCCAATCTAAGGACCTTCTGGCGCGGCGGCATCGAGCGGATGATGTCCAAGGGCGGCGGCCAGTCCTATGACAGTGTGGTAACGATCGGTATGCGCGGTGACGGCGACGAGCCGATGGCCGAGGGGACCGCCACGCAGTTGCTGGAGGCGATCGTCGCCGACCAGCGCAAGATTATTGCCGATGTTACGGGCAAACCCGCCGATCAGACTCCGCAGATGTGGGCACTCTACAAGGAGGTGCAGGATTATTACGACCACGGCATGAAAGTGCCCGACGACGTCATTCTGCTGTTCGCGGACGATAATTGGGGGCAGATTCGGCGGCTTCCTGAAGCCGGCGCCGAGCGCAAGGGCGGATATGGCATCTATTATCATTTCGATTATGTCGGGGATCCCCGCAACTACAAGTGGATCAACACCAACCAGATCGAGAAGACCTGGCAGCAGATGGACCTGGCCTATGCGAGCGGCGCGCGGGCATTGTGGATCGTCAATGTGGGCGACATCAAGCCGATGGAGTTCCCGCTCAGCTTCTTCATGAAACAGGCGTGGAATCCGGAAGCGATGACGCTGGACGCGCTGAACCGCTATCCCGAGGAGTGGGCCCGCGAGACCTTTGGACCGATGCAGGCGAGCGCCATCGCCGATCTGGTCACGCGGTATAGCCAACTGGCGGCGCGGCGAAAGCCTGAGCTTATCGATGCCGGCAGTTATCGGTTGGGCGGGAGCGCCGGGGACAGATTGGACGGGGGCGAGTTCGGCGCGATGATCGCCGAGTGGCAGGCGCTCGAAGAGGAGATGCGCACGGTCAAGGCAACCCTGCCGAATGACCAGCGGGACGCGTATTTCCAGTTGGTCGAGCACCCGATCCTCGCCCTTTCCAACCTCTACCAGCTCTACTACGCCGTGGCGTGGAACCGCCGGCTCGCGGAGGCGAACGACCCGCGCGCCAATGTCTTTGCCGATCGGGCGGAGGCCGCGTTCCGCCGCGACCAGGAGATCACGGACGCCTACCATGCGCTGAATGGCGGCAAATGGGATGGCATGATGCTGCAGACGCATATCGGCTACACCAACTGGCAGGAGCCTGCCCGGCAGGTCATGCCGGAGGTGAAGCGCGTCGCGTCAAATGGACCGGCTCCGCCTGTAGTCTTTCTGCCTGTCTCGGCCAGCCTTCGGATCGCCCGGCAGTCCGATGTCATCGCAATCGAGGCGCCCCATTATGCGAGGGCCGTGGGCGGAAAGGGTTTGACCTGGCAAACGATTCCTCATCTAGGCCGCACGCTTGGCGCCGTCACCGCCTTTCCCCAAGGTCGCGCGCCGACGACGGTGCAGGATGGCGTCCATCTGGAATATGACGTGACGCTAAAGCAGCACGCGGATCTGGCAGTCCAGTTGATCATGGTGCCGACGCTCGACCCAACCGGCAAAGACAGTCTCCGGATTGGCCTCTCTGTGGATGGAGGAGCCGTCCAGACGCTCACCGACCGGCTGGTGCCCGCGCCGAACAAGACCACCACTCAGGAACAGCGGGACTGGAACCAGGCCGTTGAGGATAACGGCCGTGTCCTGCAGGCAAGCTTCCCCGGCATTGAGGCAGGCAAGCATGTCATTAAAGTCTGGCGTCTCGACGATAATGCAGTTCTCCAGAAGCTGGTGATCAGCAACGGTTCTATCCCGCCAACCTATCTTGGCCCGGCGGAAACTGGACCGTTCCATTCCAACTAGAGCGAAACCAGAGTAGGTGTGCCCTGGCGAGTTCCGTGGAGGGTCGCCGCTCCCTGATGGTCGCGTCGACTTGAACCCTGCGATTTCGGGGTACAGTCACTCTGGTTTCGCTATAAAAGAGGCTTCGACGCCTGAAAGGATGGCGCATCAGGCAGCGCCCGGTAGCAGGGATGCGCGAAGGTGCAGGAACTTCGGGGGTATCGAAACCGGCGCCCTTACCCTGATCGAACGGGAGCTCCCCCGGCTCTGCCGGAGGACACTTAACGATAGGGATAAAGGCGAACGCGAAGAATGGTGAATTTGCCGGCAGGCATCCGCAGATAACGTCCCTGATTGTCTTCGTCGCCGTTCAGTTCTCTGCCCGGTGTCCAAACGCCGTTGACGAAGCTTCCTTCCCAGATGGAGTCGATGCCTGCCTGTGAATCTGCTTCTCCATGTGTTCCAAAAGTAATGATCAATCCCGTCCCGGCTACCAGAAAGTCATCCTGACCCATCTGAATAATCAGGCCGCCGTGCGTTCCGGGGATTTCCGGTTCGATATTCGCTCCAATTGAGAGGGGCGCGAGCTCTTTGAAGTGAACCATGAAGGTGTAGTTGCCCAGCGTGAACTGTTGCGCCGAAAGATCGGCGGAGCCGTCAAAACCGACTGGCGCGCGGATCCCCACCATGTGTCCCGTCCCTTGGTTTTCGAGGATAAAAGGCGTGAGCTGGCTGATGACGGCGTACGCATCGCCCAGTGTTTGCTCTTCTTCGGGCTTCAAAAACTCCGGCGCATAAACGGAATAGCCCATGGAATTCACCTGACTATAGGCATACAGGGCGTTGGCCGACATTTCCGCCGCAACAACTCTGCCTGTTTCAGGAATAAAAAGAGGATTGCCGGGCCGGACATACCGATTGGCCCATTCGACAAAGTTCGGGAAATAGAGGTCTGGAGACAGGAAATCGATGGCTGGCGCCGCGGCGCGCCAGATGTCGAACAGGTGCGGCAGCGGCCCGCCGCTCGGATACTGTCCAGGAAGCTTTCCTGGCCGCACCAGCGCCGCGTTGACATACATCGGCAGAGGGTAAACGGCTTTGCCGCGGGCAGCGACCTGCCCGGTAAAGCGCGCCTCTGTCCATGCGGTGAACAACTCATCGGTCGCGGTTCCGGCTCCAAACGTGTCCGGCCAACTCGCACCTGTCTTGATTCCGTGGGCTTCCCAAGCCTCCCTGAGCTGCGGCGCAAGCGAATCCCGATGTTTCGCAAGATAATCCGTCAACTCGGATGGAACAGCGGACATGAAGGCGGCATTGGCAGCGGCGCTGTGGTCTCGCGCTTCCGGGATCATCCCCACTTCGTTTTCTACCTGGACCATGATGACGGTATGGTCCGCGGAATCGTTCTCCCTCAGATGCTTCATTAGGGTGGCAAATGCCGTGGAATCCGCCTCCAGCGCGTTTGGGCTTAGCGCCGAGAGGATCTCGAGACCGCTGCCGTCCGAACGTTCCGCGCGCGGGAAGCGCTTCTCGTCGCGCTTGACCCAGGCGGGGGCATAACATGACATGCTGTTCTTCCAGCTGCCAAACCAGAGCAGCACCAGCTTGACGTTGTGCTTTCGCGCCCCGCGGATGAGGCCGTCTACGGTCGTGAAATCGAAATCCCCCTGTCGCGGTTCAATCAGTTGCCAGTAGACCGGCGCCAGGACGGTATTGAAGCGCATCGCAACCACTTTTGGCCAAATTGTGTCGAGATAAGCGAGGCTCGAGGCGGAGGAGTTCTCCAATTCGCCTCCCCGGACCAGGAAGGGCTTTCCGTCAACGAAGATCTGGCTGGCGCCGTGCTGCTGGACGAGGCGCGGCATCGGCTGCGCCGCGCCGGCCGGGATGAGCTGCGTACCGGCTAGAAGAATGCCAGCCAGCGCGGCCGCAATTCTGATTGGCCTGCGCCGGAAGAGAGAACGAACAGTCCCCAGCGAGAGCCATCTTTGCCGTCTTGGGAAAGCATTTACTCGTCGGGGCCAAAGCCTACAGATCATGCGTGCTAACTCCAGCGGTTGACTTCCAGGAATGTCAAACGGTTCGCCAGTTGACGAAGTTTTGCTGTCGAACAAGACAGCATACCAAAGCCCCGCTTGCCACTCAACCGCTTCTACAGAACTCTAGAGACTCAATCTTCTGAAGAGAGCTGCGAAATCGAAAACAGATTGTCCCGGTAATAGTATTCATTCGAGATTTTAGTCAATATAATCATGTTTGCCGGCCTGCCAAAGTACCCGGCGCGGTGTGTGTCAAGGGCTCGTGCAATTCCCGCAAGCGGCGTGCAGCGGAAGTCTTGAACGCATTGTATCAATGCCCGGAAGCGAGTGAGTCTTGCGTTGCTGCGGGCCTTCAGGAAATGAGCGCTGCTTTCGGCGCGATTTGGTCAAGTTTGAGTTTGCCGATCAGGAGGGATTCCGGTGCAGTCGCAGCCACGGGCAAGGGGTATGAGACTTATCGATCTGACGGATGTTCAGCTTGGTTCCAGCGAGACTGCCCGCCGCATCAATCGCGATATCGTCTTGGAGTTGATACGGGCCAAGCAGCCGATCTCCCGAGCCGATCTGTCGCGCCATTCCGGACTGCAAAGAAGCACCATCTCGCAGATCGTTGAGCAGCTCATCCGGGAAAAGTGGGCATGCGAGGGCGCTATTGCCCCTCTACCCCGCGGACGCCGCCCGACCCTGATTGAGCTGAACGACGATTTGGTGGCGATCGCGGTCGATATTCACCCGAAACAGGCTACAGTTGCCGTTGTGGATCTGAAAGGACGCTTGCTTTCGCGGTCTCTGGCGCCCCTTTCCTCCGACCCGGCTGCCTCCACCCGGCTGATCGCGGACTGCATGTTGCGGATGAAGCAGGCTCTGCCGCGCAAATCGATTGAGGGGATTGGCATCAGTCTTCCTGGAAGAGTCGATCCTTGCACGCAGCGGCTGATCTTTGCGCCCAACCTGCACTGGCCAGATTTCGATCTGAAGAAAGTGATCGAGAAGACAATGGGCCTGCCGGTAAAGATGGAAAACGCCGCCACCGCTTGCCTGCTGGCCGAACTCACCTTCAGCCGAATCGACGGGATTCGCGATATCGTCCTGGTGACCGTGTCGGAAGGCGTGGGCGCCGGAGTTTATGCCAACGGGCAACTCATCTCCGGTCATCGCGGAATGGCGGGAGAATTCGGCCACATCTCGCTGGATCCCAGAGGGATCCTCTGCTCCTGCGGACGGAAGGGGTGCTGGGAAACATTTGCCTCCTGCATGGCGGGTCTCAGATATTACAAGGAACTCCAGCCCAAAGCCCGGACGATCGCCTTCCACGAATTGCTCAATTTGGCCGAAGAGGGCGACCGGTACGCGGCGGAAGCCTTGGCAAAGCAGGCTCTCTACATCGGACGCGGGTTGCAGTCGATTATCGCGGCTCTTTCGCCCAGCGTGATTCTGGTTGCCGGCGACATTACCTCTGCCTGGCATCGCTTCGGTCCGGCGATCGAGAATGAGGCAGTCAAATATGCGCTCGGGGGAGCTATGCCGCGGATTCTTCCCACGCATGAAGGGGAGATTGCCCGGCTCAGGGGTGCTGCGGCGCTCGTGTTTCAGCGGCGGACGGTGCGGGAGCAACAAGTGGAAGCCGATCGGGAGTCGATCCAGTCCGGAGACAGGCAGGCACTCGCATGAATCTGGAAAGCGGAACGGCAACGACTTTTTCCCCATAGCTCAGGCGGCGCGAGAGCAACCTTCCGCATTTGAAAATGGAGCCGGGACCGGAACGAAGCAGTAAGTATCTTCATGCGGAGCTGGAGGCTTTACGGTTGTTGGCCCCTCAAAGAGTGTTAGAATCCATTCGTATCACGAACAAATGGAGCGCCGGTGCATGATTTATCGAATTTGCGCACTGCGGTGATTGAGGGAGACGTAGCTGCCGCCGTCTCCGCGGCTCGCGATGCTCTGGACGACGGTGTTCAACCCCTGGACCTGATCAGCCAGGGCGTTGGCCCGGCGATGGCCGAAGTAGGCAAGCTGTTCGAAGAGGGCGAATGCTTTGTGCCTGAGCTTCTGATGGCGGCGCGCGCCACGAAGGGAATCTTCCAGATACTTCGTCCTTTGCTTGCGCAGACCGGCGCAAAGCCCATGGCTCACGTCGTGCTGGGGACGGTTCAAGGCGATCTGCACGACATCGGCAAGAATCTTGTTGCCGCCATGCTCGAGGGCGGCGGTTTCGAAGTCACCGATCTCGGTGTCGATGTTCCCCCGGAAGAGTTTATCGCTGCCGTGAAGAAGAGGCCGGTGCAGATCGTCGGACTCTCCGCCCTGCTTACCACAACGATGCCCGCGATGAAGACCACCATCGAGGCCTTCCGCGCCGCCGGAATCCGGGAGCAATTCAAGATCATGGTCGGCGGAGCGCCGGTCACAAAGACCTATGCCGAATCGATAGGGGCCGATGGGTACGGCGAGACCGCCGCGGCGTCGGTCGATTTGGCGCGCCGCTTGACGGGAACATAGAAGCGAAAGTTAGCACGGGATAAACACACGCCATGAATGACCAGCAATGGAATACGCTCGTCTCTGTTGTTCGCGGAGAGACGCTCCGTCCTCTCCCGACCGCATTCATCATCGATAGTCCGTGGCTCCCGAATTGGGCGGGCCACACGATCCTGGATTACTTCACCGACGAGCGCGTTTTTCTGGACGACAATCTCAAGGCCATTCGTACGTTCCCGGAGACAATCTTCCTGCCGGGTTTCTGGTCCGAATATGGAATGTGTACGGAACCTTCCGCCTTCGGCTCCGTCTCCATGTGGGGCGAGGACGAGTTTCCCTTCGCCAAAAAGGTGCTGCGCTCGCCGGCCGAGGTCGAGCATCTGGAGAAGCCCAATCCGCGCAAACACGGACTGCTGCCGTTTGTGATTAAGCGGCTCCAACACCTGCAGCCGGAGATCGAAAAGGCCGGCCACAAGATTCGCTTCGCGGTGGCCCGCGGCCCGCTCAATATCGCCTCGTTCCTGATGGGTACGCCGGAATTCCTTGAGGCGATCAAGACGGACCCGGAACTCATGCATCGACTGCTGACCATCGTCACGGATTTTTTGGTGGACTGGATTGCGGTTCAACGGGAAGCATTCCCCTCGATCGATGGCATCTTCCTGCTCGACGACATTGTTGGATTCGTGAGCCGCCGCGATTGCGAGAAGTTCGCCGTGCCCTATCTCCAACGTGCATTTGCGGCGGACGTGAGCGTGAAGTTCTTCCACAACGATGCGCCCTGCAAGGCCAGCGCGCCTTTGCTTGAGGCGGCGGGAATCAATCTGCTCAACTTCGGAGTACAGCACACACTGTCGGAGATGAAAAGCTGGACGAACAACCGGATTGCGCTGATGGGAAACATCCCTCCGCGCGATGTGCTGGCCGAGGGAACGCCGGAGGATGTGAAGCGCTCGACTACGGAGATTCTGAACGCTCTCGACGACCGGTCGCGCCTGATCGTTTCGTGTGGGGGAGGAATGCCCCCTCATGCGCCAACGGAGAATATCAAGGCGCTGATCTCGACAGTGGAAGAGGTAACACGGTAGGCCGCGACGCGGGAGCGCGTCCCTAGCATCTCGCACGCCGATTATGTTCGTATTCGCCAATTTGCGCGAAGTATCGCTCCGAATTGGCTATCCCCATGGAATGGAATGGATGAAGTGACACTGAGAAGCTATTCGCGCCTGGCGACCCCAACAGCGAAGACCTCATATTCGGCACGGCCCCGCTTCCGGTAACGTTGGCAAATGGGCTGGCGATCGGCGGCGGCGTGGTCTATCCCGAACTGAATTTCACGCTCCCCCCGGTTGAGCTTGGTCTCAGGCTCCTTGCGCCACTTTGTTTTCGAGAGTTCCTATCGGGTCAATGGTGATTCGAATGAGATCTCCGCTTGCCAGGGTGAAGGAATCCGGCGGAACGACACCCGTCCCGGTCATTAGGAAAGCGCCGAAGGGAAAGCTATTGTCTCGAAACAGGTATTCAACGAGAGTGGCCGGCGCGCGCTTCAGTTCGGCAAGCGTGGTGGCGCCGGAAAACTCGGCGCGGCCATCGCGCACGATCTCCAGGCGAATGGGCGTAGAGGTTGGCAGCGGCTCGCTGCCGATAAGGATACATGGACCCAATGCGCAACTGCGGTCATAGACCTTTGCCTGGGGGAGATAGAGCGGATTCTCGCCCTCGATGTCGCGCGAGCTCATGTCGTTTCCGGCGGTATAGCCGATGATATGGCCGCGATGGTTGATGAGCAGGGTCAGTTCCGGCTCCGGCACCGACCACGAGGAGTCTTTGCGAATGCGGACGTCTTCTCCAGGGCCGGCTACGCGGTTTGGCGTAGATTTGAAGAACAGCTCGGGACGCTCCGCCGAGTAAACGCGATCGTAGAAGTCGCCTCCGCCCGCGGTTTTCGCCTCTTCCATTCGCGCGCTTCGGCTGCGGTAATAGGTCACGCCGGCGGCCCAGACTTCCTGGCTGCCTATGGGCGCCAGGATCTGCGCGGAGGAAAAATCCCTCGCGACTTCGCCTTTCTTCACGATGGCGCACAGAAACGCGCGCAGATCGTCATGGGTCACAATCGCATCCCAGGAAGGCAAGGCAACGCGGTAGTAATTGCCGGCTTCTTCCACGTAGGGTCCATTGCCGGTGCGGTAGAGTTTCACGGTTGCTCCTTCAGTTGCGAAACGATCTTGTCGACATCATAGACACAGCCTCCCCAGACGCCTCCGCTGGCATGCACCAGCGCAGCCCAGAGACGGGTGTCGTCCGGCAATTGGGGATGCGGATGTAAGTCAGCGCGCGGCTTCCGCAGTGCAAGACGGCGCGCGCCTTCCTCCGCTCCGAAGATCTCGTTCTCGTCTCCCACGAGTTGAAGAGATCCAGTCAGCGATTCGCGATCGACGATAATTTCAATCCGGTCGCCTTCCTGAGCCTTGCCGATGGGTCCACCGGCGAGCGCCTCGGGAGATATGTGGCCGATGCAGGCTCCGGTGGAGACGCCGCTGAAGCGAGCATCGGTCAGAACAGCCACGTGCTTGCAGTGGGAAAGCTGCTTGAGCGCCGCGGTAATCTGATAGATCTCCTGCATGCCTGCGCCCGCGGGCCCGCCGCAGATGAGAACAATGACATCGCCATGCGCAACCTGACCGCACTTGATAGCCTGGATGGCTGCTTCTTCCGTCACGAAAACCCTGGCTGGACCAAGATGCCTGTATATATTGCCGTCATCGACGAGCGAGGGATCGATTGCGGTGCTCTTGATGACCGAGCCCTCAGGCGCGAGATTGCCCACCGGGAAACAGATGGTAGAAGTCAGTCCTTTGGACCGGGCGCGATCGGGCGACATGATCACATCGTCGGGATCGATGCCGTCCCGCTCCTCAAGGATGCGGCGCAATTGATGACGCCGGGGGCTTTCGCGCCACCAATCGAGAGATGTGCCCAGTGTTTCTCCGGAGACCGTCCTCGCACTGGTGTCGAGAAGTCCAGCCTCTCGCAGGTGCAGCATCACCTCCGGCACGCCGCCGGCAAGAAAGACCTGCACGGTAGCGAAATTGCGAGGCCCGTTGGGAAGCGCATCGACGAGACGCGGCGCCAGGCGATTGACCTCGGCCCAGTCGGAGGCCGTGGGACGCCGCAACTTTGCCGCATGAGCTATGGCTGGAATGTGTATGAGAAGGTTGGTGGAACCGCCAAACGCGGCATGGAGCACCATTGCGTTTCGGATTGCCGGTTGCGTCAATACATCCTCAGCGCCAATTCCCAACTGGTGCAAGCGCAAAATGGCGCGGCCCGAGCGCCGGGCCGCATCGAGCCAGATGGGTTGACCTGAGGGGGCGAGCGCGGTGTGAGGCAGCGCAAGTCCCAGCGCCTCGCCGACCACCTGGCTGGTTGCAGCCGTGCCAAGGAACTGGCATCCACCGCCAGGAGATGCGCAGGCCCGGCAACCCACCTCGGCGGCGTACTCCAATGTAATTTGATTCTGAGCGAAGCGCGCGCCGATGGTTTGAACCTTTCCGGCATCTTCCCCCGACTCGGGCAGAAGCGTGACGCCTCCGGGAACGAGAATGGCGGGTAGTTTTCCCGCTGATGCCAGCGCCATCATCATCGCCGGCAGGCCCTTGTCGCAGGTCGCGATGCCGATCACTCCCTTGCCCGTGGGCAGCGACCGCATCAGGCGGCGCAGAACAATCGCGGCATCGTTGCGAAAGGGGAGCGAGTCCAGCATGCCGGCTGTGCCCTGCGTGCGGCCATCGCAGGGATCGGTGCATGCGCCGGCAAAGGGAACGGCGTGCAAAGCTTTCAACTCGCGGGCCGCCTCCGCCACCAGCAGACCGACCTCCCAGTGTCCGGTATGGAAGCCGAGAGCAATGGGCTCTCCACTGTCGGCGCGCAGGCCGCCGTGCGTGCTCAGGATCAGGAATTCGGGGTCGAGCAGGCGAGCCGGTTCCCAGCCCATGCCCGCATTTTGACTCAAGCCGAAGAGATCTCCGGATGGCTTCGTCAGCAGCATCTCCGCGGAGAGCGGCAAGAGCCCGGCAGGCCCTGGCGCGTGCGTGGCGACGCTGAGCAGGCTTGGATCCGCCGTCTCCAGCACCGAAGTGAGCGAAATGGTGGCGATGGGAGTCTCCTTTCGCTCTCAAGTATAAAGACCGCGCGCCCATTGGAGTAGCCGCTCCCAAGATGCTACAACGCCCGGGAGGTGGTATAAAACTTGTGTGATCGATACTGTACCGCCAAACTCGGCGCCCCGTCAGCCGGGTTTACGGCGCCGCTGGGTATTCCTTATGCCGGCGGTCTTCGTTACCTATAGCCTTGCTTATCTCGATCGGGCGAACTACGGCTTCGGCGCGGCAGCCGGGATGGCGGAAACGCTCCACATTAACAACTCCCGGTCTGCCTTTCTAGGATCGCTCTTCTTTTTCGGCTACTTCCTCTTTCAGATACCGGGCGCAGCCTACGCACGGCGAAAGAGCGCTACACGGCTGGTGTTTTTTGCCTTGATGAGCTGGGGCGCGGCGGCGGCATTGACGGGCGTGGTCCGGGAGTTCTGGCTACTGGCTTTGGACCGGTTCCTGCTGGGCGTGGCGGAGAGCGCGATCTTTCCGGCGATCTTGATTCTGCTGACCCACTGGTTTACGCGCGCCGAGCGATCGCGAGCGAATGCGGTTCTCCTGCTGGGGAATCCAGTTACTGTTCTGTGGATGTCCGCTTTGACGGGATTCCTGATCAAGGCCGTCGGCTGGCAGATGACCTTCGTTCTGGAAGGGGTTCCAGCGATTCTGTGGGCGTTTATCTGGGTGCTCGTGGTGCGCGACCACCCGCAGCAGGCGCAATGGATGAGCAAGGAAGGCTGCGACCAACTTGTCGCCGAGCTTGAGTTGGAGCAGAGGACGCTTCCGCCCATGGCGAACTTCAGGGCGACACTGCGCGTGCACGGCGTGCTCCTGCTGTGCGCGCAGTATTTCTGCTGGAGCGCCGGGATTTACGGCTTCGTGCTGTGGCTTCCCACCATGGTTGGGGCGGGATCGGCGCGCGGGATCGAGATGGTCGGCCTGCTCAGCGCCGTTCCTTTTCTGCCGGCTATCGTTCTCATGATGGGGGTGGCGTATATTTCCGACCGGACGCTCAACCGCAAACGCTACATCGGCCCGTTTCTGCTGCTTGCCGGAGTTGCGCTGTTCATCTCTTCGATGACCGCCGGGTACAGCTTCTGGCTGGCGTATACATTCTTGATTGTCGCCGGTGGCGCCATGTTCGCGCCTTACGGACCCTTCTTCTCCATCGTTCCGGAGATGCTGCCAAAGAACGTGGCCGGCGAAGTGATGGCCCTGGTCAATAGCTGCGGGGCGCTGGGTGGCTTCGCCGGCACATGGCTGGTTGGTCTTCTTCAGGCGCTCACCGGCAACTCGCGCGCCGGATATTTCCTGATGTCGATGCTACTCATGCTGGCGGGCGGAATCATCTTCAGGCTGAAGGACGCGAAGCCTGCGAGCAATGCCTCAGCATAAGCGTGCGGCGTCGCGTGCCTACCCTGGTTGGCGCCCCAGCGCATCTCGCGTGAATGTGCCATTCACCAGGCGCAAGATGCCAAGCGGATTCCCGTCCTTCAATTCGTCAGGCAATGCGGCTTGCGGGAAATCCTGGTAACACACGGGCCGCGCAAAGCGATAGATGGCTTGCGTTCCAACAGAAGTGAAGCGGCTATCGCTCGTGGCCGGATAAGGCCCGCCATGCACCATCGCGTGACAAACCTCTACGCCAGTGGGGTAGCCATTGACGATGAGCCTTCCCGCCTTGTGCTCCAGAATATCGATGAGATCGGCGAAACCGGCAATATCGGCATCGGTTCCATGCAATGTCGCGGTGAGTTGCCCTTCCAGCGCATGCGCCAACGCGATCAACTCTTGCCGATCGGCGTAGCGGACGATCAGTGTGCTGGGTCCGAAGATCTCCTTCGCCAACTCCCCGTCGCGAAGAAGGTCGCGGCCTCTTACTTGAAACAGGGCCGGAAAGACATGGACGGCGCCGGCGCCTTCTGCTGAATCGCTGCGCGCGAGCTGCTCGACCGAGCCGTGCCCTTGGCGCTGAGCCACTCCGGTTCTGTAGCTCCTGCATATTCCTTCCGTGAGCATCGGAGAAGCCGTTGCCCGCTCCACGCGAGCCGCGAGTTCAGCCACCAGCGCGTCCGCGGATTCATCCAGAGGCAGGAAGACCAGTCCTGGCTTGGTGCAGAATTGCCCGACACCCAATGTGAACGAACCGAAGAGGCCATCGGCGATTTGCGCGCCGCGAGCGCGCAGGGCTTCCGGAAGCACGAAGAGCGGATTGGTGCTGCTCATTTCAGTGAAACAAGGGATCGGCTCCGGCCGTGCCGCGGCGAGTTGCATCAAAGCCTTGCCGGCAGACAACGAGCCGGTAAAGCCAACGGCCCTTACTTTGGGATGCCGCACCAGCGCCGACCCCACCTGCGCTCCTGTGCCGAAGAGCAGCGCGAAAACGCCCGCGGGCAGGCCGCACTCTCGCACGCTGCGGCAAATGACTTGCCCCACCATCTCGCTTGTGCCCGGATGCGCGGAATGAGCCTTGACGATAATGGGATTGCCCGCGGCGAGAGCGGAGGCGGTATCCCCTCCGGCAACGGAAAACGCTAGTGGAAAGTTGCTCGCTCCAAAGACCGCAACCGGGCCTAGCGGACGCAGCACGGAGCGGATATCGGCCCGCGGGGCCGGCGTGCGATGGGGCTCCGCCGGATCGATTCGAGCCATCGCCCATGCCCCCTCTTCGACTAGCTGCGCAAAGAGCCGGAGCTGGTTTGCGGTTCGCGCAAGTTCTCCCTGAAGGCGCTTTTCCGGCAGGGCGGTCTCCCGATGCGCCCGCTCCACCAGCTCAGCCGCCATGCCTTCGATTCCGGCAGCGATATGGCGGAGGAACCGGCCCTTCTCCCGGCCGGATAACCTGCCGTAAATGGCAAAGGCTTCCTCGGCCAAGCCCGCTGCGAGGTCGACATCTTGGACGGAAGCGGAATGGAAGACCGGATCGAGACGGGCTCCAGTGGCAGGATCGAAGCCCGCAAAAGTGGCCCCCACTCCTTCCAGGGATTCGCCATTCAGAAGTGAATATCCACGTAGCATCATCACTTGCAATTCTAACAAAGGTCGGCATTGGCAGGGCCTCGCGGCGATCTCGCCACCGTCGCCGCGAAGTCGTAACCGAACGGTCGCCCGTCCGCTGCCCCTCGCGGTTCACCTTCCGAGTCGACTTCATCACTGCCGCTTGGTCTACTTCCGGATGGTGCCCGAATCCCCGACTTCGATCGAAGGAAGAGCGCGACAAATGTTCGAATTCTGTCGGTTAAGGAGCCCATCAGGGATCAGTCCCCACCAGCGTGCAACTGGCCTTGGCCAGACAGGATGCGGGGGGACCGAAATTGTCCCTTCGGAGTCGGCTTGCAGCAAGGATCCTCCAACTCGCGTAAGAATACACAGACTTCGTCCTGCCCGATGTTGGCATAGAAGAGCAGGTAGTACAGGCCCAGACGATGCCGCCTGGGACTTACCGAAATTCCAGAGATCGCGGAGATATTGTCCCGCCGTCCCTGACGGTGACGATGGATAGGCGTCTGAACCTGCGGAGCCCAGGCTCGGAGCACGTTGGGAATCAGCAGGAAGCCCGATTCGTCGGCAGTCAATAGAGCTTGCATTTTCAATAAAGACATGGTATCTAATAGATGAAGGATTGAAAGCAATGCGCGTCATTTTAGTCAACTCCGATCGCCTCTCATCGTCCAGCTATCTGCTGGAATCGGGAGGCTTCGTGCGCTGACGCCATTGGAATGGTCAGAATCGAAGCCCTCCGAGAAATCGGGGGGCTTTTAGTTTGTGCGGGATTGGCGAAACGGAAGCCGCGCTCGACTTAAGATCGGGTGTCTTCGGACGTGTAGGTTCAAGTCCTACATCCCGCACCACGAGCTTATATTCATAAGCTCGGCGCGGCGACATGCAAAGTCGTCAGAGAGGAGTTGTGTCCTAAAGAGTTATACCCGGATGGTGGAATGGGAGACACGCAGCGTTGAGGTCGCTGTGCTCATTAGAGCGTGAGGGTTCAAATCCCTTCATCCGCACCAAGATCGTAGGAGCGTGGCGAAACTGGAAGCCGCACTTGACTTAGAATCAAGCGCCTTCGGGCTTGGGGGTTCGACTCCCCTCGCTCCTACCAAAAATGTGCCGGCCTGGCGGAATGGAAGACGCGCTGCATTCAAAACGCAGTCTCTCACGACGTGGGGGTTCGATGCCCCCGGCCGGCACCAGAGTAACTGGATACGGAGAGTTGGCCGAGTGGTCTAAGGCGCCGCACTGCTAACGCGGAACACTATTTGGTGTTATTCGTTCGAATCGAATACTCTCCGCCAAGTTTGATTTGCGGTGATGTGTGTGAGTGGCTTAAACAACTGACCCGGAAAGTCAGAGGCCCGGTTAAGACCCGGACCCAGAGGTTCGAATCCTCTCATCACCGCCAGGTTGTCTTGGAAGCGCTGGGCATTTGGTGAGCCCACCCCGTTCGAAGCGGGCCGTCCTTCGGGACGTGAGCGTTCGACTCGCTCCGCTTCCGCCAGTTTGGAGAGATGGCCGAGTCAGGCTTATGGCGCTCGCCCTCCACCCCACAAACATGGACCCGTTTGTGGGGACCCCGGCCTGAAAGCGAGAGCACCTTCTGGCGCCGCGGGTTCAAATCCACGCTCTCTCCGCCATGATGGGCATGTGAGGCAGATACGGTTAGCTGCGGCGGTCCGTAAAACCGCTACCCTTTGGGGTAATGGAGGTTCAAATCCTCTCACATGCACCAGACTTGTTCTTGCTTTTGTTGAATCCGGGGTAAAGAAGCGGTCGATCACGCTGCCTTCATAAGGCGAGAATTCAAACGCTCGAATCGCGCCCCGGAAGGGCTACGTCGTCTAACGATAGGACGCCTCCCTGTCGAGGAGTAGGGTGCGAGTTTGAATCTCGTCGTAGCCGCCATTTTCGCCGGTGTACGCCAGGCTGGTTTGGCGGATGCTCTTTCAAGGCATTGAATCGCGGGTTCGATTCCCGTCACCGGCGCCGATTCTACGGCCCGTTCCTTTGGTGGTTAAGAGGCTGGATTCTCGATCCGGCAACTGAGATTCAAATCCCTAACGGGCTGCCACTTGACACGGTTCCAAATCTGAGGTAAGTTGGAGTTGCAATGATGAACCGAGTCAATCACGGATTTACACCAGCGACGGCGCAACCGCGGCAGGGTGTTCCTATGTGATAGCTCAGGGGATTCTGAATCTGGATTCCATCTACCCTCTGAGCCAATCGGCCAGAGGGTTTTTAGTTTTATGGCGCTGATCCGAGATAGCTCAGCGGTAGAGCGGCTGCATGTTAAGCAGCGAGATATCAGTTCGAATCCGACTCTCAGAGCCAAAGTTTTGAATTGTTCCCGGTTCGTTCAAGTGTAAAGACCGCATGCTCTAAGTGTGTCTATGGGAGTTAGGTCCTTCGCCGGGAACCAACGTTGATCGGTCGTCGGCTAATGGTAGGCCAAGTGCCTTTGACGCACTTTATCTCCGTTCGAATCGGAGCGACCGAGCCAAATGACGCGGGCATAGCTCAGCGGTAGAGTGCTGGCTTGCCGAGCCGGAGACTCGGGTTCAAATCCCGATGCCCGCTCCACTATGAAAGAAAGACGACGATGACGCAGCACAATGATTCTTTTCTCCGCCGACTTCAAAACAGTCCATGCGGCGGCGATTGCAAAGCGTAAGGCTCCTTCCCGTGCGTGGCCTCATCGTCTTACTCCTTGCGCGCCCGCAAAACCGGCGAGATGTAATGAATGAAAGCTTCATACCGAGAAGGAATAGCGATACTCACAGGCCCCCGTCATGCGGAGCCGCTCGCGAAGGCGTCCCCGAAGCGTTGGCAGGGAAAGCGCCGGCCGGTCATTCAGCCGTGAAACTTTTATCCTCCGCGACGCCGGCGATGTAAGGAGAAGAGGGAAGAAACATCGGACGCGCCAATATAACAACGTACTTCCGAGTCCGTGCGGTCACAGACCCCAAGCAGGTACCGAAACACTTCGCACGAGAACCGGGAGATCCCGCTGTCTTCCAGAGCATAAGATGCCCTGGGTGTCTCGGGAAGTCTGTTCCTCGCCTTTGTGGGTTTCCATTTGCCCGATCTACCCTGATGGCACGAAGTTGCGGAAAGATGCATCAAATTTATTTTGGTCGCGAATGCCGGCGGGAATTGCCTATCCACGGGGAAGTGAAAGCGACGACGGAGCTTCCGCTCTTCGACTGCAAATGCAGCGTTGGTCTTGCAATACCCATCTGGAGCGGTACAACTTGAGGGAATCGGCACAGAAAAGCGAGATTCCGGTCTGAACTCGCCCCTGTAGCCCTGAGCCAATCTGAGCAAAACGAAACAGAACCATGATCCACCCGCGTGTTACCGTTGTAATGCAGAAGTTTAACGATTTCTGAGTACTATGTAGCACAGGCGTTGAATGGCGCGCGGTACTGATGTGCTTAAGCCATCAATTCCAGCCTGTGCGCGACGGGACGATTGAAACTCCACTCCGAACGAGAATCAGGTGCGTTGAAGATGAGTTCCTTCTTGAAGCGGAAAGTTCCGACCGGGAACAACGAGTCGGAGGCGAAGTACCGCGGGCTGCTGGAGGCCGCTCCGGATGGAATGGTGGTGGTGAACCAGGACGGGGAGATAGTCCTGTTGAACGCCCGGGCCGAGAAACAGTTCGGGTACCACCGCGACGAGTTGTTGGGCCAGAAGGTGAAGAGCATCATCCCGAAGGGCTTTGCGGAACGGCTAATCGCCGACGGAACCCGGACCGCGGCCGAAGCTCTGGCGCAGCAGATCGGCACCGGGATTGAACTCAACGGGCTGCGGAAGGATGGAAGCGGATTCCCGATCGAGATCATGCTGAGCCCGCTGGAAAGCCCCGAGGGCATCCTGGTGACGGCGGCGATCCGCGACATTACCGTGCGCAAGGATGCGGAAAAGCATCTGGCGCAGATGGAGGGCAGATACCGCGGGCTGCTGGAGGCCGCTCCGGATGGAATGGTGGTGGTGAATCAGGATGGAGAGATCGTCCTGTTGAATGCCCAGGCGGAGAAACAGTTCGGATACCACCGCGACGAACTGCTGGGTCAGAAGGTGACAAACATCATTCCCGAGGGCTTTGCGGAGCGGCTGATCGCCGACGCTCTTCGCACCACGGCGGAGGCGCTGGCGCAGCAGATTGGCACCGGGATTGAGCTCAACGGGCGGCGCAAGGATGGAACGGCGTTTCCCATCGAGATCATGCTCAGCCCGCTGGAAAGCCCCGAGGGCATCCTGGTGACGGCGGCGATCCGCGACATCAGCGAGCGAAAGCAATTGGCACGCCAGTTGCACCAGAGCCAGAAGATGGAAGCGATCGGTCAATTAACGGGTGGAATCGCTCATGATTTCAACAATCTGCTTGGTGTCATCATTGGCAACCTCGATCTGCTGGACCGTCTGGTCAAAGGCAACGAAGCGGCCGTCAAGCGAGTTCAGACCGCGCAAAAGGCAGCCATACGTGGCGCGGACATCACAAGGCGTCTGCTCATGTTCTCCAGCAACGAGGAGTTGAAGCCGTCGGTTGTCTTGCTGGGAGATTCGATTCAGAACACGATCGAACTGGCCGGCCGCGCGCTTGGCGCGGAGATCAAGATCACGACCCACGTCGATGAGTCCGTGCCGCCGCTGTTTGTCGACCCCGCAGGGTTGGAAAGCGCACTGCTCAATCTGGTGGTCAATGCCCGGGATGCGATGCCCAAGGGCGGCTCCATTATCATCGCCTCCCAGGTAGAGAAGCTGGGTGAAAGCCATCCGGCGGTGCAAACAGGCGACTTGAAAGCCGGCCGCTATGTTCGTGTGTCGGTGTCCGATACCGGGCACGGGATGTCGCGAGAAACCCTCGAGCGCGCCTTTGAGCCATTCTTTACCACCAAGCTGCGCAACAAGGGAACAGGCCTGGGTCTGGCCATGGTCTACGGCTTCGTGAAGCAGTCGGGCGGCGCCGTCCGCGCCTACAGTGAACTTGATCAAGGGACCACGGTGTCGCTTTATCTGCCCATAGTAGAAGACCTCTCACAGCCTGTTCCGGCTGAAACCCCAATGCCTCTGCACGCAGAATTGGGCGGCGCGGTGCTGGTCGTGGATGATGAAGCCGGCCTGCTTGAGGTAGCTCTCGCCTATCTGGCGGAGCTGGGCTTTATGGCCTATGAGGCGAAAGACGGCGCCAGCGCGCTTGAGGCAATCGCACAGCACAGCGAGATCAATCTGATGGTGACGGATATCGTCATGCCAGGTGGGATGAACGGCGTGGAACTTGTGCAAAGGGCCCGAGCTCTAAGCCCCGGCCTCAAGATCGTATACTCTTCCGGGTTTCCGGCAGAGGCTTTGGCCGAGAAGAGTATGCCGCTGGTTGAAGGTCCCCTGCTGCGCAAGCCTTATCAACGCGCCGAGTTCGCCGCAATCGTTCAAAGCGCCATGGAGAGCAACTATGCCGCGCCGGAGAAATGAGAACTTTCCCAATCCGGCCGGGGTTCGCCAGCGTGTCGGCCGGCGGCAAACGGAGGAACGATGACGGATAAGCAGAGAATCCTGGTCATCGACGATGAAATCGACATCGGCGATTTCGTCTCTGCCGCGGCGCAGGCCATGGGATTGGATTGCGCCGCGGCCACCGATGCAGCGACATTCCTGAAGATACTCACGCCCGATACGACCCTCATCCTGCTCGATCTTATGATGCCGGAGATGGATGGCGTTGAACTCTTGCGCCTGCTCGGCGAGCGGAAGTGCAAGGCTTCCATCGTCCTGATGAGCGGCGTCGGCAAACGCGTCCTGGAGACCGCGGAACAATTGGCGCAGGTCCTCGGCCTTTCCATTGTGGGTCATCTCCAAAAACCCTTCCGCCTTGCAGAACTGGAGGAGGTGCTGACAAGCTCCGGGAAGCCGGCAGCATTGCAGTTTGTTCAACCCAGCGCCCAGATCACTCAAAATGAAGAATTGCGGACTGCAATCGAGCGCAATGAGTTTGTGCTTCACTACCAGCCGCAGATCGATATTGCCACCGGCGCCGTTATTGGCGTTGAGGGGCTGGCTCGGTGGCAGCATCCTGAACGAGGGCTGATCTTCCCAGACGACTTCATTGGCCGATTGGAGGAGCTTCGGCTCATCGACGAGCTCGGTTGGATCGTTGTCAACCGCGGGTTGAGCGAAGTGGGGCAGTTTGCGAACGGCGACGGGAGGGCTCCCATGCTGTCGTTGAACGAGTCGGCGTACTCTCTGCACGACCTGAAGTTCCCAGACATTCTTGTATCGATCGCCGAGAAGCATGGCGTATCGCCCGCGAACGTCACGATTGAAATCACAGAGAGCGGCTTAATCGAAGAGCTATCAAGATCGTTGGACATCCTGACCAGGCTCCGAATGAAACAGGTGAAATTGTCAATCGACGATTTTGGCACCGGCTATGCCATGATGAAGCAACTCAGAAACATTCCGGCGACAGAACTGAAGATCGATAAATCATTCGTCCAGAATATGCAGGAAAGCGATAGAGATCGCATCATGGTCCGAAAGACCGTTGAGATGGGCCACGAACTCGGCATGCACGTGATCGCGGAAGGAGTGGAGACCAAAGAACAACTCGACCTTCTGCGCCGGGACGGTTGCGACAGCGTGCAAGGATACTTTTTCAGCCGGCCGCTTCCGCCTGGAAAGTTGGTGAGTTGGCTGGAAACGTACCGCTCCGGGCTGGTGCATTGAGCCTCCCCGCGCAACAGCCGCAGACCATCAAGCTGACCTCATCCTCCGGCGTGAGCAGCGGCGCATTCGATATTCCCACCTCCGTGGACTATGCCCTGCGCATCGTTCCTTCGCCCAAGCACAAACTCAATATCGACTTCGGGGTGCTGCAAGCGGCGGGCGTAATCGCGACCACTCCCGGTCCCCCAACGTCCTACGTGAACCTGAAGGCTCGGGCCCGCTTCGCCTTCGGCATCTCCTACGGGCTCTGAACGGATGCTGGATCATCGTCGTCCGTTAGAAGTCGGCGGGCCTCCCAGCGGAGGCCTACCAATGGGTAACTTCGTGTCCAGATGGCGCCTCTGTCCGCTATGGACAGGATTGCCGCGGAGTTGTTCGCTCTGCTTCAAGGGCACTGCGAATCGTTAGCAGTAGACGAGAATCTGTCTTTCGAGCGTTCCTAGGCTTGACACATTACTACCTTGGCTTTAATCTACAGACAATCGGTTAGTGACAAAAGGGTTGGCGCTCGACCGGTAAAGGACTCAATGGCCCATATTCTCACTCCCGCAATGTGCATGTGCTGCTGTCAGAGCTGCGCCGCGCGGGCGTGTTCGCCGGGCTAGATTCCGAAGCAAGAATCTCGAAACCCTGTGACCCACCCGCCAGAAGGCGAGGTGGGTTTTTGATTTTGCGGTGAATGGTTGCCGGATTCAGTCTTTACCGGCCGGCGCCAACTGTTCAAAAAAAGCACTGGTGGCGAAGTGGTTAACGCGCAGGTCTGCAAAACCTGTATGCGCGGGTTCAATTCCCGCCCAGTGCTCCAACTTCAGCGAAGCAACCCGGAGTAACTATGATCCTTGCTTCTCGAATGTCGATGGCCATGCGCAACCGAGGCGGTCGCAGCTATTGTCTATAGGCGGAGATTTAGCCGCCAATAGGTTCCGCGTTCTGTATTCCCGATCACTCCCTCAATTCAAAGGTTCAATACTTCGGCACGGACCGATCGATTCTCTCTGCCCATGCCAGGATGCCGCCGGCCAGATTAGTTGCGCGTTTGAAGCCTGATTGGCGCAAGAAGCCGACCGCTTTAGCGCTGCGCGCGCCGCTCTTGCAGTGCACTACGATCTCGCGGCTTGAATCGAGTTCATGCACCCGCGTCGGCAGATCGCCGAGCGGGATCAGGTGCCCGTGGATATTGCAGATCTGATACTCATGCGGCTCGCGAACGTCGAGCACGAAAATGTCCTCTTTGGCATCGAGCCGGCGCTTCAGTTCCTCGGGCTGAATCTCGGGAACCTTTATGCTCGTGGATGCTTCGGACTCTTCTCCGCGAATGCCGCAGAACTGGTTGTAATCGATCAGTTCCTTGACCGTTGGATTCGCGCCGCAGACCGGGCACTCCGGATTCTTGCGCACACGCAACTCGCGGAAGCGCATGGCCAGCGCATCAACCAGCAACAGGCGGCCCATTAGGGGCTCGCCCACGCCAAGAATCAGCTTGATAACTTCGGTAGCCTGTATAACCCCGAGCAATCCGGGAAGCACACCCAGAACTCCGCCCTCCGCGCAGGAGGGAACAAGGCCCGGCGGCGGCGGCTCGGGATAGAGGCAGCGATAGCACGGACCTGCCTTAGTGGCAAAGATGCTTGCCTGGCCCTCAAAGCGGAAGATCGATGCATAGACATTCGGCTTGCGGCTGAGCACGCAGGCATCGTTGACCAGGTAGCGCGTGGCGAAGTTGTCCGTTCCGTCGGCGATAATGTCGAAGCCAGCGAAGATTTCCAGTGCGTTCTGGCTGCTCAAATATGTATCAAAACGCTTGATTTCGACGAATGGATTGATAGCCTTCAGCTTGTCGATAGCCGAATCGAGCTTGAGACGGCCCACGTCGCTGGTGTAATGAAGCACCTGCCGCTGCAGATTGGTGCAATCGACCACATCGAAATCGACGAGGCCGAGAGTGCCAACACCGGCCGCGGCCAGATACATAGCCAGCGGCGATCCGAGCCCACCCGTTCCAACGCACAGCACGCGCGCGGCCTTCAGCTTCTTCTGGCCTTCAAGGTTCACTTCAGGCATGATAAGGTGCCGCGAGTAACGCAGAATCTCTTCGTTGCTCAGCGTTGCCGGGCTACTGTTGTTCAATGCTGCCACCGATTCTCTCCTGTACAAGACATGTTGAATGAACCTCTGCGCTGCCGCCTAGATTCCGCCGGCTACCGAGGGAACGATAGTGATAGGATCCGTCTCCTTGACCGAGGTCGCGTCCTTGCTGAGATAACGAATATCCTCGTCGTTCAGATAGACGTTCACAAAAGAGCGCAGCTTGCCGTCATCGGAGAAGAGATGCTTGCGCAGATCGGGATGCCTGGTAACGGGGTCGCTCAACGCCTCACCAACTGTCTTGGCAGTTACGTCAATGACAGACTGCTTACCTGCGTAGGGGCGGAGAGGCGTAGAAATCAAGACTTTGATCGGCATATTGTTCCTTCCTGATAGGTTCTGGCTTGCATTGTTTACTGCTCGATTATGTCGAGTTCTTCGTCTTCAAAGTGCATGGCATCTTCCTGGTCCAGCAACAGAAATGAGTTAGTCTGCACAGCGCGCCCGTTTTCAACGCTGGTAATCACATACGAGCAGCCGGTCCAATGCGCTTCTGCAAGATCGGTTGCGGACCACCCGGCGGGATGGTCGGGATGCGAGTGATAAAAGCCCACAATGTCAAAGCCCGCCTGGAGTGCTTCACGCTGAATGCGCACCAGCTCCGATGGGCTGATGCGATAGCGATTGGCGGGCGAGTCGGTGCGTGTGTTTCCGCATTGCACCACGCCCCTGACTGCTTTTCCTCCGGCCTCGTCAAACTCGCCCACCAGCACACCGCAGCACTCGTGCGGATAACTCGCCTCGCCGTGCCGGCGCAGCTGATTATAGAGAGCATTCGGTATCTTCAACGCCATAACCATTCGTCCTTTGCCTTACGCGGTCTCATCCCAGAAGTGTTCGCTCAGATACTTGCCTCCCGAGTCGGGAAAGATGGTGACCACAACCGATCCCTCATCGGCCGCTCTCGCAATCTGCAATGCGCCGACCAGCGCCGCGGCCGCGGAGACGCCGATGAGCAAGCCTTCTTCCCGAGCCACTCTCTTGGCCATCGTGTAGGCCGCTTCTGTTTCGATGCCCAACTCGGCGTCGGCGATGCTGGCATCGTAAATCCTGGGAACGATCGAGGTCTCCACGTGCTTCGTCTCCTCGATGCCGTGAAAGGGCGAGTCGGGCTGTCGCGAGATGCAACGAATCGCCGGATTCAGCTCCTTCAATCGGCGCGAAGTCCCTACGAAGGTTCCACTGGTTCCGAAGATAGCCACCAAGTGCGTCGCGCGCCCCGCAGTCTGCCGTTAGATTTCATCCGTTGTTCCATTGGCATAATGCGCGCGCACGCTCTCGGAATGGTTCAACACCGCGGCCTTCGCGAATCCTGCCACAGGGACGTGGGGCAACTCCGGACGCAATACTCTTCAAGGTCCGGGAACGAAGAATGCGGATTTCTCATTCTTCAAGAATACTCACCTGACCGAATCGAAGGTTCTGCAACTGCGCGCGGAGTTCTTCAACCTCTTCAACACGCCGCAGTTTGACAATCCTGGAGCTACCGTAAGCGCAGCTACAATCGGGAAGGTCTCCCCGGCGGGAAACGAACCTTTGTTCCAGCGGCTTGAGCGCCAGATTCAGCTTGCCGCCAAGGTCAACTTCTAACTTCCCTGGCGGCGTTCATAACATCGAGCGCCGCCAGACACTCACAAGGCAAACAGTGCACTCCCCAGGCACAAGCCCCTCCCTGCGCACCTGGCGGAGATTACCGTATCCGTGCATACGGCAATGCGGCTCACCATGTCACCCCGATACAGCCACCTCTCTCCAGCGCACCAGCAGTCCGTCGTAGAGCGGATCCCAGAAAAACAGCCACCTGTTTCTGTGGCTCGATCGCGAAAAACGAACAGCCATCAGAACAGCCAAGTACAAAAATGGCCGCCTTCAACGAAGTGGCCATTTTCGTAATAAACTCTTTCTTTTTGTTGGTGCCGGGAGGGGGGGCGAACCCCCATAACCGCAAGGGTTGGCGGATTTTGAATCCTATTTATTGCTCTGAGAACTGCCCCGCACGGCCTTGCACCGAGTCGCACAAGTCACTATACAAGAACAAGATGGACTCGTTTTCCATATTGCACCCTGTCGCACCAGAATGCACAAAATCGCGGTACAAAGTGGCACCAAAGCGGCACCGTGCGTTTTGCGTAAGTGCTTTAGAATCGCGTCCAAGCGCAGCGGATTTTAGGTCCGCTGCGTCTACGCTAGCAACGCCTTACCCTCAGAATTCTCCACATGAAACCCCGCGTGCACTCGGCTTTCGCTACCCGGTCTGCAAGAGTCTTCAGGGTTTCACGCCGCCTGAACCTGCTCTCTGAATTGGTAGGACTTGAACCTACAACCCCCGGTTAAGAGCCGAATGGTAAACACTGGAGTACATGTACTTTCAATGACATAGAGAGGACAACAGAGGAGAATTCGGATTCCCTATGGCGCGCAATTCGGCGAAGAATTCGGCGAAGTTTGCGCATGAGTTGAGCATTAGGCCGGCGGCCCTTGGCTCGTATGGCACAACCGCTTCTGGAAACCTGGTCGTGGACAGATACGGATACAGGCTTCGCTCGAGTCGGCAACACGGAATCCGCTATCCGCTTTCTTTTCAAGTTCTTGCTGCACTCCAACCGGTAATGGACCATTCGGCCAGTGACGAGCTCATACTGCAAGGCCAAAATGGACTAAAATTCTTTGTGGCCTTCAGCCTGGATCGGCGCACCCTGGCATCGGGGAGCGCAGATCTCACGTTTAACCTGTGGGATGTCACGGGTGTACACAAGTAACAAGTAGCGCCCGGGCAGCCAGTCAGGAACAGCGGTAGGTGGCACAAGCCGCTAGAGGGGATGGCAAGTCAATCGGTCAACGAGTTCTATTGGGATTGTGCGGATGATGTATCTTCGCAGCCGTCAACGGCGACCTGCGGTGTTGGGCTGCCATGTCGCATCCGTCGCCGGCGGCGTATCATTTGATTGCGCAGGCGATGGCGGGTTGGCACAATCATTGTACCCTGGAGTTGTCTGCAGCCCCGTAAGGCGAACACATGAAACTCTGTCCGCACTGCGACACCGGCTATCACGATAGTCGCACCGTATGTCCCATTCACGGTGGCATGCTCAGCGAGATTCGCGACCTGCGACCGGGAATGCTGATCCGCAATACCTACAGGATCGTCCGCAAATTGGGCCAAGGCGGCATGGGCGCCGTCTATCTGGCCCAGCACACGCTGATGAACGAACCGCAGGCCTTGAAGTTCCTTTCCAGCGAGTTGAGCCGGGATGAGGCCTTTACCGATCGCTTTCTGCGCGAGGTGCGGACGCTGCGTCAAGTGCGCCACAAGAACGTTGTGGATTCTGGAAATCTGGAACCAGCCGAGGATGGCACGCTCTTCTTTCCGATGGAATTCGTCGACGGGCCCGACTTGCGGAGTTTTCTCCGCAACGCTCCGCAGCCTTTTGATGTGCCCCTCGCACTTGCCATCACGCGCGGCATCGCAGAGGGGCTGGGAGCGGCCCATGCCAAAGGGATGGTGCATCGGGATATTAAGCCGGAAAACATACTGATGGCGCGCGATGGGGACCAATGGGTGCCCAAAATCGTCGACTTCGGCATCGTGGCTACCCGGGAGCTAAGTCAGCACACGCAGACCGGATCGCTTCTGCTCACGCCGTTCTATGCGGCGCCTGAGCAGTGGCTTGGCACCCGCGCCTCGGAACTTGATGGCCGGACCGACTTCTACGCATTGGGTGGCGTGCTCTTTGAGATCCTCACCGGCCAAAAGGTCTTCGACGCCGCAAACTACCCCGACTGGGCTCAGCAGCATATGAAAGCCATCCCCCGGACCCCGAGCGCCCTTCGCCCAGACCTGGCGAATTGGCGGGGACTGGATGCGCTTGTCCTGCGCCTGCTGGCCAAGGATCGCGAACAAAGGCCCAAAGACCTTGCCGAAATGCTCACACTCCTTGATTCGATCACCTACGTCCCACCGCCTCCCTTGGAGTCTATCTCCGATCCGGGAATCCCGGTGACCGCCGGGCCAAAGGGGGGCGAGGATGCCGCAAGACGTGCGCCTATGCCAACGCTTCGGCAGATAGGCCGCTACCAGTTACTCGATGTCATCGGCCAGGGTGGAATGGGGATCGTATACCGGGCGGTGGACTCGAGCATGGATAGGATCGTTGCCATCAAGATGCTGCACGGCGCCTATGCCGAAGATAAAGATTTGCTTGCGCGCTTTCATCGGGAAGTGCGCTCTACCGCCAATCTTCAGCACAAGAATATTGTGACAGTCTTCACCCTGGATGATTTCCAGGGCTTTCCTTACATGGTCATGGAATACCTCGAGGGATCGAGCATGGCGGAGATGATCGCTTCTCACAAGCCTCTCCACATGGTCGAGAAGATAGGCCTTCTATGTCAGGTGTGCGAAGGCCTGCAATACGCGCATGAACGCAAAGTCATTCATCGCGACATCAAGCCGGGCAACGTTCTCATATTGAAGGATGGAGTGGCGAAGATCGTGGACTTTGGCATCGCTCGTGTCGGCCAAAGCGAAAACCTGACTCGCACAGGCCAGATTATCGGCAGTATTTACTATATGTCCCCGGAGCAGATCGGGAGCGGTCCGGTGGATGGGCGCTCGGATATATACTCCGCCGGCGTCACACTCTATCAGTTTCTGACCGGGGAGTACCCTTTCAAGGGAGAGGACACAGCGGGAACGTTTTTCAAGATACTGAACGAACCGGTCCCCTCGATTCGCCAATTGATACCGGAAGCCCCCGAAGCGCTTGATGCGATCCTCGCCAAGGCGATGGCCAAGAAGATTGAGGAAAGATACCAAACCGCCGAGGAGTTCGGCTACGATCTATCCCATCTCCAAGAGAAGATGAAGCGGGAGATGCTCGACGAGTTTCTTTCGCAGGCTCAGTCCGCGATCGAACGCAAGGAGTGGGATTCAGCGCGGCAGCAACTCCAGGAGGTCCTCAAACTCGATCGGAGGAATACTCGCGCCAACGAATTGTTCCAGCTTGTTCGCGGGGAGATGCAACGGCAGCAACGGTCCGCGCAGATTGAGCAATTGCGCATGCAGGCGCAGGTCGCATTGGCAGGTCGCCAATTCGAGGAGGCCCTCGAGTGCGTCGACCAGGCGCGCCGCCTGGATCCGGACGATGCGGATCTCAATGCGTTTTTCCAATCGATCAAAGAGGAGCTGGATCGCGAGCGAGAGATCGTTGAGGCGCTTCGCCGGGGCCAGGCAGCTTTTTATGCAGGAGACCTGAACGACGCAAAGCGCGCGGTTGGCAAAGTGCTGGAGATTCAAACGGGCCACACTGAAGCGCTGGCTCTCGATACTCTCATCCAGAAGGAACTTGTGGAGAGGACACGGAGGGCCAAACTGCAAGACTTTGTCGACGAGGCGCGGCGCGAGATATCCGGCCGCAACTTCATCGCTGCACTGAAGGCGCTCAAAGAAGCGCAGGCAATCGATCCGTCCGACTCCAATATCCGCGAGCTGATTACCTGGGCGTCCAGGGGTTATGAACAGGAAAAAATCAAGAGCGAGCTTCAAGAAGCTACAAATGAGATAGGAAAGTTGCTGGGGCAGGATAGTTATGCGGCGGCTCTGCAAGCCTGCGAAGTTGCGCTTCAGCGTTTCCCGCAAGAGCCTTCCCTGGTTAAGTTGCAGCAACTGGCCAAGCGCCAATTCGACCTTTTGGAACGGAAGCACGCAGTCGACGAAATATGCGCCGGGGCCCGCCGGCTCGCTGACTCCGGCCAGCAAGAGGAAGCTCTAAGCTTCCTGGAAAATGCAGTCAAGTCGTTTCCCGGCGATTCGAACCTGGAAACGCTCTTGACGATGACTCGGGTCGAATGTGAGCAGAAGCGGCAGGAACAGGAAGAACGAGAAAGTCAAAGTCGGATTCTGCTCGATGAACAGCTTGCTGCCGGTACGGCAACGAGCGCTCGCGACCACTTACGTGTGCTCATCCGTTCGTTTCACGATGGCCTGGCTGGAAAGCATTCCATTTCGCAGTTGCGATCGCTGGCCGACCGGATTGCGGCAATGGTCAAAGACAGCCCGTTGAACGCGGAGGAGACCGCGCAACTCGCAGTTGCGACCTCCGAATTCGAAACCCGTTACGCAGAATGGAATCAAGGCTGCGAAGAACTTGAGACTCTGCTCAAATCCCTCGAAGACGCGCAGGGAAGCGCAGGCGTTCAGCCTTTGCTCGACCGCGCACGGTCCATCCTGGAACATTACGGGAAAGATGAGGAAATCAGGGAAAGGTACAAGAAAATCCGCGCTTTCGCCGAAGAATTCAATCTTCGCCGCGAAGCTGCCGTGACGCAAGTCTCGGGCTTCGTCCACTCCATGCAAGGCACCCAGGATCTGCCGAGCCTCGCCGATATGGAAAAGAATGTGCGCGAGGTTTCGGCATTCTGGAATGAGGACCCCTTTATCCGGGGTCTTGTGGACCAGGCAGCAGCCTACACCGAGGAGGCGCGCCAACAGAGGCAGAAGCTACTGCAAGAACTGGCGCAGATCGGCAAGGCATTGTTGACGGCGCGCAGCGCGGGGGGAATCACTCTGCAACTCAGTCAGGCGCAGATGTTAGCTTCCGACCGTTTAGACGATGCCGATGTTGCTGCTGAAATCGATAGGATTGATGGAGTGGCGCGAGATCTGCTTCGCCAAGTGGAAACGTCCTCTTCTGAGATCGAGAGCTTTACCGAAAACATTACGGCGGCAACGACACTTGACGATATCGAGGCAAGCGGCCGAAAGGCGCACCAGGTACCCGCTCAACTTTCGAACTTCGAGGAAATAGCCGATCTTCTCCATAAACTGGATCGCCGCGTGGAGGGCCGGCGCAAGGATCATGAGCGCGTTCAGAAAACCCTTGCTTCTCTGACGGCAAGTGCGGCGAACGCGCGCAGAGCTGCGGAACTCGATTCGATTCTTACGCGCAGCCGGGAACTGGTGAAGGGTTGGCAGGGAGATTCTCCCATCGAGGAGGCAAACAGTCAGTTAGAGAAGGTTATCGAGGCCAGAAAGGCGGAATTGGCCCGATTGGCTTCTTCTATCGAGGCTGATGAACAATTCGCCACCGACTATCCAGACGAAGCTGCGGATCTCAGTCCACCGTCCCAAGGGGATCTAAGTTCACAAGCGCGGCAACGGCTCGCAGGTGTCCGGAAATCCCGCCTCGTTCCGGTTGCGCTTGTCTCTGTCGCCTCTTTAATTGTCATCGCGCTCGTTTCGATGCTTCTGATTTCCGGTACGGTGCAGATCGACTCGCCGGGCGGAACGAGCATCTTCGTAGACGGGAAGCAGTGTGCGGTGCCATGCCGGGAAAAGCTGGCTCCCGGACAACACACTGTCCTGGCTAAGTTGGCTGGCTACCCCGATCTTCGAGAAGCCTTTGCTGTTTCCAGCTTCGAGACTAAGATTGTCACTCTGAATATGACGATGGCCGAGGGTCAATTCAAGCCGGATAAATTGAAGGAGAACGCCGGGGGAAAGGCGCTGCCTCCGAGCTCGAACCCTTTCAATAACCAGTCAATCGAACCAGGCAAGATTGCGGGTTCAGGCGGCGCCGTTGGAGCTGGAACGGCAGCCAGAAATGCGCCCGCCTCCTCGCCCATAGTCGGCGCTCAACAAGGTGCACAGCCCAGTTCCCCCGTTCCGAATGCAAACCCCGGTGGAACTACGGCAGTCAATCCGACACCGGTTCCCGTTGTTCCAGCCCCGACGATTGTCTTCAACGCAGCCCAGCAAACGATCCAAAAGGGCCAGGCGGCGCAGCTCAACTGGCTCACGCAAAATGCAACGGATATCCAGATCGATGGAAGGTCCGTCAACCCCGCTGGCTCGATGCAGGTTACGCCGCAACAATCCACGACGTATACGCTGACGGCCAAGGGGCCTGGGGGAGCGGTTACGCAATCGCTGCACGTGGACGTGGAGGCGCTGCCGACTCCTTCGATTAATCCCGATCAAGCAGCTATTCAAACAGCCCTGAACCAGTATCGACAGGCATACGAGAGTGAAAGTCTGGAGGATATGAAGCGCGTGTGGCCCAGAATGTCAAAAGCGGAAGAGAAAAACATGAAGGGCGCATTCGACTATTTCAATGCAATTCGTCTGAGCCTGAACTGTCCCGAGGAATCGATCAAAATTCAGGGCGGCGCTGCAACTGCCAACTGTCAAGAGACTTTCACCTACACATTGAAGGGCAAGAAACAGCCATTACAGTCCGCCAAGGGAACATTTATTCTTAAAAAGGAAGGCGAATCCTGGATCATTGACGACGTTCGATGAACCGTACATGACTGCGCGCAGATTTGGATCGTCTGGGAATGAGGACGGATCGTAAGGATGGCTTGGAAACTGGTATCGTGAGGGCACTCGCATGGTAGCGCGCCCGCTGAGGAAGGCTGGATTGGCGCACTGCATCCGGAGCAGTTCTCTGTCGCCCACGGCTCTCCGTGTGTACCTAAGTGTGATAGCGGCCGCTTACTCCTTGTTGGCCGGATTGCGAACGTTGACCGATTACGACCTTGGTTGGCAGTTAGCCACAGGACGATGGATCGTAGTCCATCATCAGATTCCCTCAACCGAGGTCTTTTCCTATACTGCCCAAGGGCAACCTTGGGTCTATCCGATCCTGTCGGGAATTGCGTTTTACTTAGCCTTCAAACTTGGCGGATATGCACTTCTGTCCTGGATGGGAGCGTTCACTTGCTTCACGGTCGCCGTTGTTTTGCTTTGGCGAGGATCTCTGATCGCGGCGGCGCTAGTCATTCTGGCTATTCCGTCGATAGCGGCGCGGACTGAACCTCGGGCTGACATGTTCACGCTCTGTTTCTTTGCTGTTTTTGTCGCCGTTCTTTGGCGCCAACTCGAGTGTGGCGCGGCACCGATGTGGGCCTTGCCAATACTGATGGTTTTCTGGGTCAATCTTCACTTGGGCTTTATTGCTGGACTCGCCGCGGTGGCGACTTACGCAATCGCAGAAGGTATGAAAACACGGCATCCCGATTCTCGTCGAGATGCGCCGTTTGAGAGAATGGTGCAACCGGCCCTCTGGTTGGCGTTGACTTTGCTCGCTACCCTGGTGAATCCCTGGGGCTGGGGAGTTTATCGCGCCCTCCTTCGCCAGAATGACGCCATGCCGCTTCATGACCGCTGGATCACTGAATGGGCGGCCACACCTATAACCTGGGAATCTGTAGTCGGCGCCTTCAATCTTCGCGAAACAGGGGGCTCGTTCTTCATTCTGCTTGCGGTCGCGGTCTTAGCGGTATTGATCGCGGTGTGGCGTCGGCACTTTGGTATAGCGGTCCTTCTGGCCGGCTCGTCGTATCTTGCCATTCGACATGTCAGACTTCAGTCCCTTTTCGCCTGCGTGGTTGTAATCGTGGCGGGGAGTCTTCTGTCCTCCGCCTTCGAGAGTTCACAACTGAGCCGGCGCTGGCGTTTACCATTGACCCTTGGGCTGTTCTCGGCATTTGCGCTCCTTGCGATTCTGCGATCGGCGGATCTGATCTCGAATCGCGATTATCTGCGAACCACAGGAACTGGCTCATTTGGCGCGGGTCTCTCATGGCGGTTTCCCGAAGGCGCAACCCGGTTTATAGAACGCGAGCGGGTTCCGTCGCAGTTATTCAATAGCTATAACTTGGGTGGCTATCTCACTTGGCGCCTCGGACCTAAGTATCCGGACTACATCGACGGGCGTGCCATTCCCTTTGGCCCCGAACTCTTTCGGCGTCAGGATGAGCTGCTGCGGCTGGCTCCGGACTCGCTGGAATGGCAACGCGAGAGCGACCTTCGCGGGATCCATTCCATCATTGTTTCTCTCGCCCGTTACGATGGATTGCAATTCTTCCCGGTGCTGAAGAAGTTTTGCGATAGCGACATCTGGGTTCCGGTCTATCTGGATGAAGTTGCCGCAGTGTTCGTTAGGCGCGGCGCGGATGCTGAGGACTTGATCCGGCGATCGCGGGTGAACTGCTCAACCACCCCCTTGCCGGCCGAAGCTCTATCGGAGAATCGCTCCCAGAGGTTCAACCAGTGGGCGAATGCGGCTGCGACTCTTTTGGTGCTGGGAAGGACCCGCGAGTCAATCGCCGCAACCGGCAATGCCTTGGCCATTTACCCCGAAAGTGCGAACGTCCATTACATTCGCGCGAGAGCCTTGGCCGCGACGGGACAACAGTCTCAGGCTGCGGAGGAGTACCTGACGGCGGTCAAACTTGAGCCCAGCGAAGGGACATGGGCTGCACTCGCTCAGATGTACCGGTTCCAGGGAAACAGAACGGCGGCAATTGATGCTTTCAATCGCGCGGCGCAGGACTCTCCCGATCCGCACCTCATCTACCTGGCGCTGGCGTACACCCTGCTTGAAGATAAGCGACCGGGCGAGGCCTTGCGTGCCTTCGACCGAGCCGATCGGACGGCCCCGTCCGCTGATTCAGCGCTCGCAGCCGACGATACATTCCCATTCAGCGTTGCCCATGGGCGGTCACTCGGATTTTTTGCGTTGGGGGACATACCAAGGGCTGTTTCGTATCAAGAGGAAGCAATCCGAATGGAGCCGCAGCGGGCCGACCTATGGTTGGAATTGTCCGCACTGTATGAACTTTCGGGAAGAAACGACGAGGCTCGACAAGCAAAAATCCGTGCAAACGCCATCCAAGGCGGTACGTTACGCTGAAGCCGATCGCTAGCTTTAGATGAAATAACCAGTTCCCCTCTACTGAATGCCTTGATTGGCTCTTTGGCCTTTAAGAACAATGGCTTATGGAAGGTTGCACCGTGCCAGGCCTTTAGCCATAAAGGCAAAAAATCTCCCTTGACATTGCCAAGCAGCACTGCTACTATCGCTGTCAATTTCCTCTCTTGTCTTGGACCCGTGCTCTCCACAGTCGCCAACCAGGCTTTGGTAGGAGTCCCCCATGTATACGGACGTACGCGCAATCACGAATTGGCACGAACGCCTTTCTTTCCGCACCTATTGTCTTGCAGGCTGTATATGCGCCTTGCTCATCGTGGCGTTGGGCGGCGTGCCGGCCGCGAGAGCGCAGGCTTGCCCTTCGACTTCAGCGAGCTACCCATGTGCCTACGTCTCAACCTCGACCGGCATTACGGTGAGCGACGTAGCTACACAGACTGCTATTCCGACGCAGATTGCACTTCCCGGCGCAGTGGATCTCGCAGTGAGCCCGGACAACTCCTATCTGTGGGCAGTGACATCCTCAATCGCCAGCAATTCCGTCATAATTTCCCCGATTGACACGGCCACGGCCGCAGTTCTTACCCCGGTGACTCTCTTGTCGCCGGGTCCGAATGCAGCGTCGTTTTTGAACCCGGCGATAACCCCGGACAGCAGATATATATACGTGCCGTCCACGGTTTCCCCCTACCTGCAGGTAATTGATACGACAGCGCCGACCATGACGGCGAAACAAATAACTGGTACCGCGGCTAATGGCCTTACCCCATTTCTGGGAGTAGGAGGAATATCCATTGCAAATGGATATGTTTATGTTGCCGATAGCTGCTACACTGGCGACAACAACACACCTTGTATAGATGAGGTTCCTATAGGCACTAACACTACTTA
>JBEKPA010000003.1:0-38849 GCA_049521195.1 Occallatibacter sp. | reverse complement strand
ACTGCGACCTAAACGGCGGTGAGGCTTGAGATCGAGGCAACGAACTGGATTGCCATGTCGCAGTCGGAGGGCGTTTTGAAAAGGAAGACAAGCCCCGCCCAATGCTTCTCGGTGTAGGCGACCTGTGCTTCGAGTTTGAGTACGCCTCTTGGATGGCGAAGGATGAGTAGCCCGGAGCGGCCAGCGACCAGGGAACCGCTGAATTCAGCGCGAATGCCTGCATCGCTGACATCCTCGCAGATTCCATGGAGCGTTTTCCCGTCCGAAACGAAATCAACGTCAAAGCCGGTTTTCATCCGGCCGCGTCGATATTCGAATTTGCGGATACTCTCCATGTCGCTCATTCCTTTGGGTTCCTCTCGGTTCTGGAGGCTTGGCGAACTTACCGACCCAACGGGTCTTCCTGTCTATCGGCTGGAAGCCTTTTGGGTTTCAACTTGACGCCGCGAGCGGCTCTTTGCGGCCAGAGCAAGTCGTGGCGCCAGGACTCCCGTCGGATCGGTCGAAGGTCTCGGAATAAGGGAAGACTCCTCAGGATCATATGTTCATGTCTTTGTCAAGCGCATTTTTGCTCTACATGGACCCTTGAAATTCCTGTAGAGTATTTTCGGGTGTGTAAACAATGGGTTCGCCACTTGCGCCACTTGCGCCACTTGCGCCACTTGCGCCACTTGCGCCACTTGCGCCACTTGCGCCACTTGCGCCACTTACGCCACCTGGGTCGCCGGCAGGCGCAACGAGTTCGGAAGACCCTGCAGCGACGCATGTTGCCGGCGAGGGTACATGTGGCCAGGAAGAGATATCGACACGTTCGAAGATCCTGGTTGTCGATGACGATATTGCTCTGTGCAAGTTTCTCAGCCGCGAACTCAAGCGCAGGCAATTCGATGTGACGGTTCGTCACGATGGCGAAGCAGCTTGCGCCGACCTTCAGAACTCTGCCTACGACCTTTTGATTCTCGATCTAAACCTGCCCAAGTTGGATGGAATGGCCGTCATGAAGCAGGTTCGTCTGAGCCGGTCGCGACTGCCCATACTGGTGTTGACAGCGAGGAACCGGACAGAGGACGTGGTACTGGCGCTCGAACAAGGCGCCGACGATTGCCTGGTCAAGCCCTTTTCGTACCAGGAATTGCTGGCCCGTGTCCGGGTGATGCTGCGACGCGATTCCTCCCCCGCGGTAAGTTCATCGAATGCCGGCGATCTGACCATCAACCGGGAGGAACACCGTGTGTTGCGCGGCAAGAGGCGAATCGATCTGACGGCGCGTGAGTTCGATCTTCTTGAGTACTTGATGAACAACGTGGGCAAGGCGGTATCGCGCAAGAAACTCATGGAAGATGTGTGGAATATCCCGTACGATTCCACGACAAACATCGTCGACGTCTACATGAAGTACCTGCGCGACAAGGTCGACCTTGAAGGGGAAGTAAAGCTGATCCGCACTGTCCGCGGCATTGGGTATGTCTTTGGCAATGACTAACCAGACTGAATCCGGGGAGTTTTCGGCGTCGAGATCTTCATCGGAAATACTTTACTCGAACCTTTCCAAGGGCTTACATGCTGCCGCACAGCCGCTCACGATTCTTCGCGCCGGTCTCGGCATGGGGCTTGCAAGCCCGTTGAGTTTGAGCGAACTTCGAGAACTTGTGGCAAGCTCATATGTCGAGATTGAACGGGTCTGCGGTCTCTTCGACTATCTGCAGCAACTGGTATTCGTCGCGAGCACCAAGCCCTCGTTGACGGCGGCGCCGATTCTGCCGCTGGTTGCGGGCGCGGCCGACGGAGTATGCGCTTTGTTCGAGCATGACGGGATGGTCCTTAGCTCCATGCTGCCAGATGCTTGCGACCCTGTCCTCATCGACAAGGCGAGAACTTTTAGGGCTCTGTCGAGCGTGCTGCTGATTGTCCATGGGCTTTCGCGCGCGCCAGACACTGTCGAACTGATCGTCTCCTCATCTCCCCCCAATTCGATTCGAATCGTTGTGCGGAATCTGAACTTGTACCTCGACGCGTTGGGTGAAGAGCCGAGCCTCAGCATGGCCATCGCCGCTGCGAATATCCGGAGCCAACAGGCCGACTTCTCGTGGAACCTGCAGCCGTTCAGCGTGGAAATCGAGTTCCAGACGGACCGGATCGCGCATTGCCGCTGATGTTGCGCCATTCGGAGCCATTGGAATTCGATTGAACCCGGATTTCCTTTTGATTCATCACTCTGAAACCTCCATTCGCTTTCGCTGGAACCAAGCCAAACCCACGCAAATTCCGGAGCTGTGCGCCTCGGAGCGAAGGGATTTCCCGTCTTTCCGATTCATGTTTCCTGGGGCAGCGCCGATAAGACCTCTGTTGGCCCGGTATTGCCGGTTAGGACCAGGGAGGCGAGGCACGCTGAGATCCATGCAGAGCGCCGCTCAATGCCAATTGAAACCGTGGCCGTGCTGGAAAGTAGACTGATGAGCGCGCCTGCCTTCCCGAAGCTTCGCGAGAACGACACCCACACCATCAATGTACTGCTTGTGAGCCCTAACAGCAGGCTTCGCCATGAACTGCGAGAAAAGCTTAGTAAGGCTCGCTGGGATTTAACCGAAGCTACCAGCGGCGCCGAAGCATTTGAGTGCCTGCACGAAAGTGTCAGCGAAATTCTCCTGCTTGACCCTTTGCTGCCGGATCTTGAGTCCGGCGAATTCATTGCAATGGTGCGTGAACAGTTTCCCAGTGTCCAGATCCTCTCAGTGAACTCGCATACCGGGCAGCTTATTCTAGGCGCCTCATCGCCAACAACATTGTCCGCTCAACTGACAGAAATGCTTTACAGCGGCAATGCGCAGTCCAATGCCTTCACCCCCATGCAGCTAAACCGAATGCGGGCGGCGGATGAAGGGCGCGCCGGCATTCGTGGAATGATCGGAGACTCGGAGCCGATGCGTCGCGTTTATGAACTGACGCACATGGTCGCCCGCCGGGATTCGACCGTTCTGGTGACCGGGGAGAGCGGCACCGGCAAGGACCTGATCGCGCAGGCGATCCATCTCATAAGCTTGCGTCAAACGCAGCCTCTTGTCGTCATCAACTGTGCCGCCATTCCGGAACCGCTGCTCGAAGCCGAACTTTTCGGCTATGTGAAGGGATCGTTCACCGGCGCCGTGCAATCGCGTATTGGCCGCATCCATGCGGCGCATATGGGGACTCTATTTCTTGACGAGATTGGCGATATGCCGCTCTCTCTGCAAAGCAAAATACTACGCTTTCTTGAGCAGGGCGAAGTGCAGCGAATTGGCGGCAATGACAATCTAAAGGTGGATGTTCGAGTGGTGGCTGCGACCAACGCCGACCTCAAGAGCCTCGTCAAGGAACATTTGTTTCGCGAGGATTTGTATTATCGCCTCGCGGTTTTCCCGATCAATCTGCCTCCCTTGCGCGAGCGCACTGGAGACATCGAAAGGCTCGCCTGGGCTTTTGTGGAGAGATTCTGCCCAGGCGCGACCCTGAGCGCGGGAGCGTTGGAGGCTCTGCTACAGCACGACTGGCCGGGGAACGTCCGCGAACTCCGGAACGTTCTTGAGCGGTCAAGCATCATTGCCTGTGGCGCGCGGGAGATCCAGCCCCGCCACATCATAATATAGCGCCGGGGCTTCTTGTTATCTCTATGATTCAAGTCTATGTGAAGAGCCGTCCTGGAATACCATCCGAAGCCCGCTTCCCAAGCGCAAATCAAGTTGGCCATTGCCGTGCATAGTCAATAGGCAGATGCTGCCTAGTTCTCATTTCGCGCCAATAAATGTGCCGCTCTTAAAAGACCGGAGCGACGGCCAAGTTCACGCTCAAGCCGACGACTTGCGGATTGACGGGTGTGTCTCCGGCGAGAATGAATCGAGAGACGAATCGGCGACTCAATCCAGAAGCGCGGCGCTTCTCGCCGGGGAGTTCTCCGAATTCATTTTGGCGGCCTCGCGGCTGGAGAATGCATATCGCGCCCTGCAAGAGGAAGTGTCCGAGCTCGGATTGGAGTTGTCGGAACGGAATGCGGCACTCAATGCCAGTCTGGCCAAGAACGAGGGTATGCGGCGGGCTTTACAGCAGATTGTGGACTCGATGCCTTGCGGCGTGCTGGTACTGGATCGCGACGGGAAGCTTTCGACGATCAATCCGGAAAGCAAGCGTCTACTTCGGCTTGATGGGCCGGATTTCAGCGATGGATCGCAGATGACCTTGCAACGGATCTCCGCATTCAGTGGCATCAACCTCGAATCGTGCTGCCAAAACGCTCCGGTCACCGATACAGAACAGGAGTTCTGTGTCCGCGACTCTTCAGGAACACGCTGGCTCGAAGTTCGCGATCGCCGACTGTTCCACCAAGCCGGCGGGACAAGCGTGCTTGACCAGACAATCTTGATTCTGCGAGACATAACAGCCCAGAAACGTTCTGAACAGGAACGCGAAGCCGGGCGCAAGGCGATGGCCCTGGCAGAGATAACGACCGTTCTTGCCCACGAAATTAGAAACCCATTAGCGAGCCTGGAACTGTTTGCCGAGTTGATTGACAAAGACGGAGACCGCCGCGGGGAATGGATTTCCAACTTGCGCGCAGGCATACGTTCGCTTTCCGGAACTGTCAATAACGTCTTGAGCTTCCATGGCTCCGGCGCGATAAAGCTCGCTCCCCTTTCACTGCATTCACTTATCGGGAATGCGATCCAATTTGTTCAGCCGCTTGCGGATCAGGCGGCTGTTTCATTGGATTGGATTGCAGATGAGAACCAAACGAAAGTGATGGGCAATGAGAGCGCGCTCCAGCAGGTCGTTTTGAATCTGGTTTCAAACGCCATTCGCCACACGCCCGCGGGCGGGAGCGTCACTGTGTCGCTGCGGCCTGAGCGAATCGACGCAACGGGAGAAAACCGCGAAGAGCCTATCGAGAATGTCGTCGTGGAGTTCTCGGACACCGGGTGCGGCATTCGACCTGACCAGATCGACCGCGTTTTCGAGCCTGGCTTTAGCGGCAGCGGCGATACCACCGGTCTGGGACTGGCGGTTTGCGACCGGATCATGAAGCAACACGGCGGACGGATTTCCGTCTCGAACAGCGTAAATTCCGGCGCTTTATTCACGCTCAGTTTTCCGGTACTCCAAATGGAGTTGGCGACAGCATGAACAGCATTTCTTCCAACGACAGCGGCTCTTCCGTACTTGTAGTGGACGACGAGCCGGGAATGCGCACTGCATTGCAGGCTAACTTCCTGCGTCACGGGTGGCGTGTCGAAACAGCAACTGGCGTTCGCGACGCAGCGCGAGCTGTCGAGCTTACAAGCTTCGATCTGGTTGTGAGCGACATTCGCATGCGGGATGGCGACGGGTTTGAAGTGATGTGCTCGGTACTCAAGAACTCGCCTACCACCGCGGTAATCCTGCTGACCGCTTTCGGAAGCGTTCCTGAAGCGGTAGAGTCGATGCGCAGCGGTGCCTTCGATTATCTGACGAAACCAGTCTCGTTTGAGCAGCTCCAGAGCGCGGCTGCTCGCGTCATGAAGCGGATCAACGAGAAATCCGCTTCCGGAAGCATTCAAGATGCGGGCGCGAATGCCGGAATAATCACTTCGGGAATCGTCGGCCGCGCTCCCTTGCTATTGCAGGCCTTGCACCGCGCTCGTGCCGCGGCAAGCACCGATGCCGATGTTCTTATCGAAGCCGAAAGCGGTACCGGCAAGGAACTGCTGGCAAAATTCATTCATCAAGCCAGCAATCGAAGCAGGAAGCCGTTTGTAGCCGTGAACTGCGCGGCCGTGCCGGAACATTTGCTGGAAAGCGAACTATTCGGGCATGCCAGGGGCGCATTCACCGGCGCCAGCGCAGCCAAAGCCGGGAAGTTTGAACTGGCGAACGGCGGCACACTGCTCCTGGACGAAATTGGCGAGATGCCGCTCAATCTGCAGCCCAAGCTACTGCGGATTCTTCAGGAGCGGGAGTTCGAGAGGCTCGGTGAGACTCGGTCCATCCATGTCGACATTCGGGTGATTGCCACGACCAATGCATCCCTCGGCTCGATGGTGGAGCAGGGACGCTTCCGTAGCGACTTGTATTATCGGCTGAACGTGATCCCACTTTCGCTCCCCAGTCTTCGTGAACGGCTGGAGGACATTCCGGCGCTGGCCAAGTACTTTGCAGAGAGATTCTCCACCGAAATGGACAGTCCTATTCCTAGAATCGATCCCAGTTTCATTGAAAGGCTGCAGTCTTACGATTGGCCCGGCAACATTCGGGAACTCGCGAATTTCATGCGCCGCGTTCTCTCCCTGCACCAGGGCGCCGCGATCGACGCGGCGTGCTTTTACAAGGAGTTTCAGCCAATAGGAAGAACGCAGCCGGCACCTTACGCCATGCCGGCTCCAGGTACACCGATTGCCGTCCTGGAAAAGGTGCACCTTGAGAACACTCTTGCCCTGGCGCATGGGAACCGGACCCACGCAGCAGTCATGCTGGGGATCAGCCTGCGCACGATGCGAAACAAGATCCGCGAATACGGACTACCACCAAGGAGATATGCATGACCTCGACCTCACCGCTGATTTCGACCTTGGAGAGCTTCCTGAGGCTGACCACGAGCCGCGAACAGGCGATCTCCGCCAACATGGCAAACATCGACACACCCGGCTATCACACGCGCGACATTAACTTCAATGGCGAGTTAACGAGAGCCATGAGCGGGGTCTTGAGTCAATCTGAGGACGGCGTCGAAACCGTACAAATGAATCCTGTCGTTCAAGAAGTTCCAGGCCTGTTGGAGCGCCCGGACGGCAACAACGTGAATCTTGACCGTGAAGGACTTCTTATGTCGGAGACGCAATTGCAGTATCAGATCGGCGTCCAGCTGGTAAAGCACCAATTTCACCAAATACTTAGCGCCATCAGTGGAGGAAACTAGACATGAATCTCTTCGACTCTTTAGCGATCAGCGGATCCGCGCTGTCAGCCGAACGGCAGCGCTCTGAAATCATCGCTGCAAACATGGCCAACGCCGAGACGACACATACCGAAGCCGGTGGGCCGTATCGGCGCAAGGAGGTCGTTTTCCAGTCGCCCGGCTCTTCAACTTTCCGGCTGGCCCTCGCCAACCTGGGCAATTCCAATGTGCCGCCCTCCGGTAGTGTCCAGATAACCGATGTCGTCGACGATCCGACGCCTCCGGTCATGCGCTATGAGCCGGGCCATCCGGACGCAAACAAGGACGGCTACGTCGCTTACCCGGCTATCAATCCGGTGATGGAAATGGTAGACCTGATGGGCTCCGTAAGGGCCTATCAACTGAATGCGTCGGCGGTTGCCGCCGCCAAACAGATGATCCAACAATCGATCGACATCCTCAAGAGCTAGGCGGGAGAGTTAAGAGATGAGCAGTTCAATTGCAGGCCTTGGATCCATTGGCGCCATCAGCGACCTACCCAAATTGTCGCCGCTTGAACCCGCTGACGCAGGAGGGGGGTTCAGCGGTGTTCTATCAAATGCGCTACAGCAGGTAAACCAACTGAGCGGCGGCGCCGAACAGCAGATCGGCACCCTGCTAAAGGGAGGCAATGCGGACATGAGCTCGGTGATGATCGCGGTGGAGAAAGCGGACGTAGCCTTTCAGCTCATGATGCAGGTTCGCAACAAAATTGTGAGCGCGTATCAAGACATCGAAAAGATGCAGTTCTAGGAACCGCGGCTTCTTCAATGCGCGCGAATGTATCGTGCTCAAGAGAAGCAACTCGGGCAATACGGTTCTAAAAATCGGCTGAAATTGAGGACCAATGGCGGGCAAGAATCAGATAGCGGCTACGAAACAGGCAGTGGGCGCCAGCCAGGCAATAGATCGCGCCAAGCTGTACTGGGCAGGGCTTCACCCGCAACAGCGGGTCTATCTCGGCTTAGGTCTCGCCATTACTGTTGCTGCCGTGGTCTTCTTTGTGAAGATGATTGGTTCGCCCAACTACAAGCCGCTGACAACAGGAATGGATCCAGCCGATGCGCAAGCGGAGGCGGCGCAACTGGCGGCGAAAAAGATAACCTACATCCTGAGTCCGGACGGCACATCCGTCCTCGTCCCGGCGGACGAGATTGACGCGGCGCGGCTCGAAGTGGCGTCGCACGATTCACCGCATAGTGGACGCATTGGCTTTGAGATCTTCGACAAGGTCTCATGGGGGCAAACGGAATTCGATGAGAAGGTGAACTATCAGCGCGCGCTCGAAGGCGAACTTGAGAGAACGATTCAGACTATGAGCAGCGTCAAGAGCGCGCGGGTGCACCTGGTGATGGCGACTGACTCTGTGTTCGTGGATCGGGAGAGGGGCGCAAAAGCGTCTGTCACCCTTCGACTTCGGCGTGGAAGCCTGTCGAGAGACGATATCTCGGCGATCTCACGGCTGGTAGCGGGAGCGGTGGACGAACTCAAGCCGACGGACGTTGTCATTGTCGATGCAGACTCGAATCAGTCGCTAGGACAGAGTAGCGGCTCCCCTGACGGAAGCGACGGAATCGAGCAGGAATTGACGCGGCGCCTGATCTCGACGCTCGCACCCGTAGTGGGAGCCGACCGTATCCACGCCTCTGTGAACGTGGAATATGAGACGGGCAGCAGTGAAGAGAGCCAGGAGAAATATGACCCTGCCGTCAGCGCAACGTTGACGATGCAGCATTCCGAGGAAGGTTCGGGTCCCGGTGCGGCGGCCGGCGGAGTGCCTGGAGCCGCAAGCAATGTACCCAGCGCCAAGGCGAGCGTTCCCAAGAACACGGCCAAGGATTCGGGTCAATATTCAACGACCGATAACAACTCCTATGGTGTGAATAGAACTACGCGCCATGTGATTGAACCTGCCGGGAGCATCCGCCGCATCACGGCTGCGGTGTTGCTGGACGACGCCGTTGAGCGCAAGCAGGAAAAGGGAAAATGGATCGAGTCGTACCATAAGAGGCAGCCTGGAGAGTTGCAGCACATCAGCGAACTAGCGCAGGCAGCGATCGGATTCAATAGCACGCGCGGCGATGTAATCAGCGTCCAGAACCTCACTTTCGACCGCGCGGCGGCAGAGGATCTTCCGCCCGTCACTTTCCTGGACCAAGCGCGCAAGGGCTTGAGCGACTATTCGTCGGAGGTCCGTTACACTGCACTGCTGGTTCTCTTCCTGCTTGTCTATGCGCTGACGATCCGGCCGATCCAAAAGCGGGTTCTCGCCGCTCCGAGTCCACTTCTGGCACAAATCCGCGCTCCGGTGCGTAGTGAGCCGGAGGCTGGAGCGATGCTTGAATCCCCGGCCAATCTTGTTCAGCGCAACCTTCTTCTGAAAAAGCAGGTTGCCGAATTCGTCAAAGCTGAGCCCGAAAGCAGCACCACAGCCGTGCGCGCCTGGCTGAGGGAGGAGACTCTTTGACGACGGCGACTGAAAGGGTGAAACTAAGTGGCGTCCGCAAGGCTGCAATTCTGCTGACAGTTCTCGGCGAAGACGCAGCCGCGACGGTCTTCCGCGATCTGAACGCGGAAGACCTGCAGCGCGTTGCCGACGAAGTCGCGAGTCTAGGGGCGATACCAGTGGAATTGTCTCTCCAGGTCATTGAAGAGTACCAGCGGATGACGCAGGCGCAGGATTATCTCATTCAGGGCGGTTATGACCTTGCCCAGCGGCTGCTCATCAAGGCCTTTGGGGACGGCGAGGCGGAGAGCATATTGCACCGACTGACGAAGGCTCGCGATCAAAACCCCCTGGAGTCATTGCAGCGCGCCGATCCTCAGAAACTTGCGAGGTTTCTCGAAGCCGAGCATCCGCAGACGATCGCTCTCATTCTCGGCCAACTCGGCGATCGCCAGGCATCGGCCCTGCTGATGAGTCTTCCGAATGACACTCGTGCCGAAGCGGTAAAGAGACTGGCAAACCTGCGGCGCTTCTCGCCAGAGATGGCGGAAAAGGTTTCGATGGTCCTCAGCCAGCGCCTCAAAGCGGTCGGAGAGCAAGGCAAACGGGCCTACTCCGGTTTCCAGAGCGCGGCAGACATCATGAACTGCATTGACACCACTGTTGCGCAAGAGATTCTCGAAAACATTGAGAACGTGGAACCGACGCTGGCAATCAGCATCCGCGATCTGATGTTCACCTTTGAAGATTTCCTGCAGGTTGGCGAAGCGCATATTCGTGAATTGACGGGTGCGGTTGACAAACGAACTCTGGCGTTGGCTTTGAAGGGGACAAACGAAGAGTTGAAGAACCACATTTACCGCACAATGTCTTCGCGGGCCGTGGAGATGCTCAAGGAAGATGTGGAATCACTGGGACCCGTCCGCAGTAAGGATGTTATCAAGGCCCAGAATGAAATCGTCGCAACTGCCCGACAGCTAGAGGCAGAAGGAAAGATTGTATTGAAGGGCGAGGCAAATGAAGAATTTCTCGTTTAACGATTTGGCCGACAGCGCAATCCCATTTCCGGTTTCTTCGTTCTTGTACCGGGATACCGGCGTGCCTGTTTTGACCAATGTGAAGGAACCAAGACAGCCTAAGGCCGCACCACCGGAGAGCGACCAGCGTGCAACCCCGAGCCTGTCGGTGAAAGAGATTGACAATCTGCTGAAAGCGGCTCGCGATGAGGCAGTGGCCGAGACTGAGAAGCGCCTTGGGAAGGAATATGAAGCAAAGTTAGAAGCAAACGCGGCGAAGATCCAGCAGACGGTGGAACTCTTCAAGGTTGAACGGAAGGGCTATTTTTCGCGGGTTGAGTCCGAGGTTGTTCAGCTCGCCCTGGCCATTGCGTCGAAGGTTCTGCATCGTGAAGCTCAGGTTGACCCGATGTTGGTTGCCGCATTGGTCCGCGTGGCTGTCGATAAAATGCACGACGGCTCGAGCGTGTCTGTCCGCGTTTCGCCAGCGCAAGCGGGGAAATGGACCGCGTACCTGGCGAATCCTCTGAATGGCTCGTCCATTGCAGTTATCGAGGATACTCATCTTGGCCCCGAGGAATGCATTCTCGAAACCGGCTTAGGGTCGGCAAACTTCAGCATCGATGCGCAGATGAAGGAGATCGAGCAAGGATTCTTCGATCTGCTGGCGCAAAGGCCTGTGGTCAAGTGAACGCTTCCCCATTACTCGGACCCTACTTCGATCGGCTGGATCGAGGATCGACCTTGCGTTGGCGCGGTCGAGTGTTGCAGGTGGTGGGAAACCTGATCGAGTCCGAAGGCCCGTTCTGCTCCATCGGTGAGTCATGCGAGGTTACCAGTGCGAGCGGCAAAAAGTACTCCGGCCAAGTTATTGGCTTTCGCGGATCGACAATGCTGTCCATGGCCGTTGAGAATCCCCAGGGCATACGCTTCGGAGATCGAATCGTCGCCTGGGGGACTCGGGCATCGATCCGGGTTGGCAATGACCTGTTAGGTCGAGTGATCGACGCCGCAGGCGTGCCACTCGACTCGAAAGGCGAATACCGGGGAGAACGGGCGGTGTGGGTGGATGGCTCCGGTCCGCAGCCGCTCGATCGTGTCCCGATCCGGGAGGCACTCGGCTGCGGAATCCGCGCTCTCGACGCATTTGTGACCTGCGGGCGCGGCCAGCGCATCGGCATCTTTGGAGGCAGCGGCGTCGGAAAAAGTACATTACTGGGCATGATGGCCCGCGGAACGAGCGCCGATATGACGGTTCTTGCTCTCGTCGGCGAACGCGGGCGTGAAGTTGGAGAGTTTCTCGAAGTAATAGGCGACGAGGGCCGCAAGCGATGCGTCGTGGTTGTTTCCACTTCCGATCAATCCCCCCTTCTGCGATTGCGTTGTGCTCTGTCTGCAACGGCCATTGCAGAGTATTTCGCCAGCACAGGGAAGAACGTACTCCTGGTGGTCGATTCCCTTACCCGATTTGCAATGGCACAACGCGAAATCGGCCTGTCGGCCGGCGAACCGCCGACGGCGAAGGGCTATACGCCCTCGGTGCTTAACATGCTGGCTCGATTGGTAGAGCGGGCAGGCTGCTTCAAGGAAGGCAGCATTACTGCCTTCTACACCGTTCTGATGGAAGGCGACGATCAGCAGGACCCGGTCGCCGACACAGTGCGATCATTGCTTGATGGACACGTGATTCTAGATAGAAACCTTGCTATGAGGAACCACTATCCGCCTATCTCAGTGCTTGAGAGCCTTAGCCGGCTGATGCCGAACGTAACCTCGGAAGAGCACATGCAGAAGGCCAAGGCTCTTCGCCTCTTGATGGCTTCCTACGCTCGTTCTGAAGACTTGATTCGCATCGGAGCTTACCAGAAAGGCGCCGATCCGACGCTTGACCGGGCAGTCGAAATACTGCCACAACTGAACGCATTCCTGCACCAGCGCCCCGAGGAGCGTGCTGCGCTTCCGGTCGTCGTCAAATCTCTCTTGGAGATCCCAAGCTGATATGGCCTTTCAATTTCCACTTGCTGCGGTACTTCGATTTCGCGGAGTTCTTGAAGAACGCGAGGAACGCATGCTGCAAAGAATCCTGTTCGAGATCGCGCAGGTTCAGGAGACCCTAATGCGCATCGATGCCCAGATTGCGGATTCAGATGCTTTGCGCCTTGCCGCTGTATGCAAGCCCTTCGTCGGACATGATCTCCATGCCTCCTACGGAGAGGTGAAGGAACTCCAGCAAAGGAGGAAGGATCTCGAAGGACAGATGAGGAAACTCGAACAGTTGCAAGACAGGCAATTCATAGCTTACACAGCAGCACGGCGGGATCGCGAAATGCTTACGGGGATGCGCGAGGAGAAGCGCTCCGAGTACGATTCGGACATGGCTCGCAGCGAACAGAAGACCATCGATGACAATTATCTTGCCCGTCGAGGCCGCTTCTAGCTTTCGCGGTTTGCTTCTTCTGCGCCAAGTGCTACGGCGCGCGCATCGTGGCGTCCTCTGCACTTCTATCTACATCCGCCGCGAGAACCTCAAAATCGGTTCAGCGCTTCCGCACTCAGATTGCAGAGCGACATTCCGGTCGCAGGCTTCAATGCCGGTCTACGTCCACCTTAGCTCTGCGGCAAAGTGAATCCCGACAGAACCTTGTGCCGGGTACTACGGCTGTGATTGAGCGATCGGAATGCGCCGCAACCCGGCAGACTTTGCCCATAAGTGAACCGGCAAGACTTGCCTGCTTTGCCAGGAGGATCCGGGCGACGTCCGTGTAGCCCAAGCCCAGACCATTGATTCGAAAGGCGAAAGCTGCTTCGATCGACCGATGCCTGTTTGGCCTATGAATTGCCTTAGTATAGGCGTGATCGTGAGACCCAATTTCGAAATGCCGACTCAAGCAACAGGATCGGCTCGGACTACGCCGGAGCAATTATCCGATCAGTCTCCGCAGCTATTCAGCGACTCAATGCTTGCAGCTTCAAAGGCTTCTACTGAAGCTGGCGCCACGAACGACAGCAGTCCCAAGGCTGCGCGCGAGCAGAGATACACTTTGGTGGAGAACAGCACGTCCCCAGCGGCTCCCGATCACCACGCTGTTCCGGCGCCGCTTCCCTCTTCGCGGACGGTGCTATCACAGCCGTTGTTACAGACGCCTCAAGCGCAACCGACAAGTCCGGCCGCCACTCCGATCGACCTGCCTCTCGGGGGAGTTATGTCGTCTCCCAATATTTCGATCGCGGTTGCCGGCCAGGCGATGAGCCTTGATGTAGCGGCAGGTTCGACAGCGGACGAATTGTCCGGTGACCAGTCAAGTGAGGCTCAGTCGTTTGGCGTTCAGTCAGGTCATGCCCGGTTGGGAAGCGATCCGCAGCAGACTCAATCGAAACTGGCCGGCGCCAAATTTCAAAGCAAGGGAGTTCCGGTCGCGCATTCTTCCAAGGCCGGGAATGACCGGGCGAATTCAGCCATGGCAGCAGCATCGAACGGACTTGAGAACCCGGGCCAGAAAGCCGGACCGAGCATTGCTCCAACTGGAATGCAGAATTCGCTTCCGGGCGATGACCCGAGCGAACTGTCAATTTCAGGTTCGAATGCAGTTCAGATTGCGGCCCCGCAGGCTCCCTCAAATACGGAGCCAAACGCGGTCCTGAACGCACCTGCAAGTGCAAGCTTGAACGCCACTTCCAATGCAGCGCCAAATGCAGTTCAGGGCATGGTCCCGAACGAAACAACAAGCGGAACGCAGGATTCGTTCGCGAAAATCTTCATCGACACTTTATCAAATACCAGCCTGAACGCCAATTCAATCGCCGCCCCAAATGCAATTCAGAGCACGGCTCCAAGCGCTGTAACTAGTGAAATGCAAGATTTGTTCCCCAGAACCGATCTGAACGGATTGTCTGTTGCTGCACCGATCGATGGTGCAAATGCAACACAAGATTCGGCTCCCATTGGAATGCAGGATTCGCTCTCGAAGGCAGATCTGAGCGGACTCTCAATAGCAACTCCGAACGGCTCTTCAAATGCCGCTCCAAATGCCGTTCAGAGTGGCGCCCTCAATGCAGGCCCTCGCGGAATGCAGGATTCGCTCCCGAACGCAGACCTCAACGGCTTGTCAATTGCAGCAACAAACTTCAGTTCAAATGGAGCAACGAAAGCAGTTCAGAGTGTAGCCGCGAATCCAGTTCCCGATGGAATGCGGAAGTTGGTTTCGAGTGCAGACCTGAGCGGACTCTCAATAGCAACTACGATCGGCTCTTCAATTGCTGCCCCATATACTGTTCAGAGTGGCGCCCTCAATGCAGGCCCTCGCGGAATGCAGGATTCGCTCCCGAACGCAGACCTCAGCGGCTTGTCGACAGCAGCAACAAACTTCAGTTCAAATGGAGCAACGAAAGCAGTTCAGAGTGTAGCCGCGAATCCAGTTCCTAATGGAATGCAAGAGTTGCGCCCGAACGCAGACCTGAGCGGGCTCTCAATTACAACTCCGGACGGCTCCTCAAATGCAGTCCCCAATGCGGTCCCTGGCGGAATGCAGGATTCGCTCCCGAACGCAGACCTGAGCGGCCTGTCAAATGCACCCAAAACCGTTACTTCAAATGTGGCGCCGAATTCGTTTGAGAGCACAGCCCAGAACCCAGCACCCAATTGGCTGCAGAAGTCATTCCTCAAAGCAGTTCTTCAAGCATTTGCCAGTGCAGGTCCTGGCACGCTTTCAAACGCTGCGCCAAACGCACCCGCACGCATCATTCCCAACAATGGCCCAGATGAAGTTCTGGGCGCGGTTCGCAATGTCGTCCCGAATTCAGTTCAAAATGCAACTCCAGATGCGGTGCTGAACCCGGCCTCGGGCGCGCTTTCAGGCGCTGAGCAGCTCCCGGTTCCGCATGCCGTCCCACCCGCATCCACAAAGGGAGTTATCGCTACGCCACCTGGCAATGTGTCACCAGCGCCGACGAATCCGCCAGCGGCCTCGCCAGATCAGACCATACTTGCGAACGGCCTCAGCCTGCCCGCCGCGACAGTCGATCAGTTTGGCTCGCTGGCTCAATTCAGCAGCAGATCGCTCGTGGAAGGTCAGGCCGGTCTAACGGGCGTGAACCCGGCCTCGTCAACGAAACCATTGAATCTATCCGCCAGCAATGGCAAGGATGAGTTCAACGATGCCAGCGACGACGACGCGAGCACGAAACTACACGCATCGCCGGAAGCGAGCCAGCCAAAACTCCAGACAAACAATCAGGAGATGACACCATCCGGCGATCAGGGCCAAAACAGCTCGGCGTTGCAGGGGCAAAACACGGTGCGGCCTGAGATGAACTTTGCAAATCACGCAGATGCCGCGGTTTCTGCCACGCAGGCGACGGTCAATCCTTCCCCGGCTCAGGATTCCGCAATACCAGCGGGCGCCACGGCGCACACTGCAAAGACGCAGGACAACGCTACTCCCGCTCCAATCTCTGCGCCGCAGGCTTTGCCGGTCATCAATACAGCAAAGCTGATCCAGAGTATGGGCCAGTCCGAGATGCGAGTCGGCATGCGGTCAACCGAATTCGGCAATATCTCGATCAGCACTTCCTCGACCCGGGACTTGATCTCAGCGCAGATTTCGCTCGATCACGGAGAACTGGCCAGGACACTCGCCGCGCATTTGCCGGAGATACAGGCGAGATTGGGCGGCAATCAGCCAGCGGACGTGCGCATCGATATGAATGGGGCGAGTGCAGGGCAGACAGGGACCGCGGGCGGGATGTACAACGGCTCGGCTGACCAATCCCGCGGCGGCCGGCATCAAGTGGGCAACGCGGACTCAAGCTCTTCAGGCAACCGTCTTGACGGGCAGCAGCTTTCACCCGTCGCTTCGGCTACGGCAACCAGCGGTGGCGGGGTCAGCGCACGGCTCGACATCAGAGTTTAAGTAACATTCAAGGAAATCAACGAACCAGAGGAGAAACGATCATGCACAGCGTATTAGCAAACTATACGATGCCAACGGTATTGAACTCACTCGTACCGGCTGCAAAGAACGCGCTATCGACAGCAGCGAATGCGAAAGCCAACGCCACCAGTTCGACAGGCACGAGCGGTTCGACGTCGAGCGGCACTTCGGCCGCCGGGTTGGGCACGACCTTCCTGAGCCTGCTGGCACAGGAGTTGCAGAATCAGGATCCCACGGCTCCGGTCGATCCCACTGAAATGGTTGGCCAGATGATCTCTTTGAACCAGTTGGAACAGCTCATTAATATCAATCAGGTCATCTCCGGCGCCTCATCCACGGGAACGACGGCGGCCGCGGCGCAGGCAGCGGGAGGGACAACCGCCAATGCCGCGCTCGCCTCGGCCATCGGTGGCGCCACCAGTATGCTCTCACCTTCAGCCGCAGGCGCGGCCACCAGCCAACTTCCATTCGACCCTAACACGATGATGCCACTGAGTGCCGGGAATACCGCCGCGGTGGCAGCCTCGATCAACTCGTCCCTGAACCCCGTGACCATGGGCTATTCCGGTTCGACAAGCAACGCCTCTGGAGGCAAGTAATGGGATCCTTTTCAACACCACTCTCGGGACTTATGGCCGCCCAACAGCAGCTGCAATCCGTCTCTAACAACCTGGCCAACATCGACACCGATGGCTACAAAGATCAGACTCTAACCTTCAGCGACATATTCGCCCAGACTGGCGTCACAAGCGGCAGCGGCGACCCTATCCAAATCGGATCGGGTGTCGCGGTTTCTTCCACGGACTCCAGTTTCACGGAAGGCAATCTGAACGCCACGGGCACTTCTTCCAATATGGCCATCTCCGGCAATGGGTTCTTCGTCACACAGGGCGCAAATGGAACGCAAGATTTCACGCGCGCTGGCGACTTCACGACTAACAATGACGGACAGCTTGTCACGCCGAGCGGGCAACTGTTGCTGGGATATCCAGCGGTCAATGGGGTTGTCAACACCTCGGGGTCTCTGCAGCCTATGCAGGTCGGCAGCATGACCAGCCAGGCGGTGGCCAGCACGACAGTTGGGATCACGGCCAATCTCGATTCCGACACCGCGGTCGGCGGCACGGCCACGAGCAGTTCGCTCAATGTATACGACTCGCTCGGGTCGTCGCTGAACCTTACGGTCTCTTATGCCATGACAGCGCCAAATACCTGGACTTACACGGTCTCTGTGCCATCTGCCGCAATAACCGGAGGAACGGGCACGACCACCACCGTAGGGTCAGGCACGCTGAACTTCAACGATGCGGGACAGTTGACCTCGATAACCAACCCTGTTCCCATCAGCATTCCCACCCTTGCCGATGGCGCAAAGTCGCCCTTGACACTCGCTGGGCCATTTGGGACGGTCGCCGATCCGACCATCACCCAGACCGCCATGGCAAGCGCCACCAGCGCCACTACCACGGATGGATTCGCCCCCGGCACGCTCACAACCTTCACAGTGCAGCCGGACGGCACCATCGACGGAACCTTCACCAGCGGGAACACGCTGGCGCTGGGGCAGGTTGCAGTGGCCTCGTTTGCCAATAACCAGGGGCTTGCAAGCGTCGGCAACAACGATTACCTATCGACCGCGGCCTCCGGAGCGGCTGTGATTGGGCTGGCTGGAACGGGCGGAAGCGGTACGATTGTCGGGGGCAGTGTTGAACAGTCCAACGTGGATATCGCTACCGAATTTGCCAAGCTGATCGTGGCGCAGCAGGCCTACTCGGCAAATGCCAAGTCGATCACTACGTTCAATACGCTCTCCCAGGCAACCCTCGCAATGATTCAGTAAGCCATTGCGCCGGCAGTTTCTTAGCATTGCATTAACGGTCAGCCGCTCAGCGCGTTTGCTGGGCGGCCTGGCCCATTGTTTTCGATCTCTTCTCATATAGGCCACACGAAGACATCGCGACCTCATGTTCCCGGCTGCCGTCATTGAGAGTGACGGCGCTGGGCTGAAGTCTCTTTGCCCTTATTTCTCGGCTACTTAGACCTCTCTATCTCTACTCCACAGGCAAATAGCCCGCTCCAATAGCACCAATGGTCTCTCGATTGCATTCACCCCTATCGGAGAATCGAAGAGGGGCATGCTAACGATTGTCCGGCTGCATGGCATGCAATCAGCGAGACACTCGCCAGCGGCGGCGCGATGCAAACCGGGCCGCCAGGGAAGAGAGACAAATGAACATCGCGACTTCGTTGATTGAACCCAAGTTGCCGGCCGGCCCTCAGTTGGTGGAAAAGGCCCTGGAGCTCGATCCTTGCGAATTGCTGCCTTGGCTCCCCTGCACACTTACGCTGGATCTCCCCGTGGTCGGGTTTTCAGTTGGCGATCTGCTGACCCTCGGAATTGGTTCCATCGTAGAAACCGCGTATCACCAAAGCAGCGACTTGCCTCTGCGAGTAAATGGGCAATTGGTTGGTTGGACTGAATTTGAAGTTGTTGGCGAACGTCTCGCCGTACGGCTCACGGACCTTTCATGAGTGCAAATCCTTATAGCGCATCCATTCACGCGCCTACTTCGACGATTCTGCTTCCAGTCTCTGCCGACGGTGCGTATTCGACAAGCCCTCAAATCGCAATAGGGCTCCTCTCGCGCGCATGGAGATGGATCCGAGCGCGACAGGTATCCCGATCCAGCACCAGGCGGCTGAAGATAGCTGCATCCGTTTCGCTCGGCGAAAAGCGATTCGTAGCCGTGATCCAGGTAGACGGGCTTCAGTACCTCATAGGCGGCGGAGCCTCGAACGTTGCTCTGCTGGCGAAACTAGGGACAGAAGATTCGTTCGAAGAGGTGCTGTGCGAGAGAATGGCTGTCCCTAAGAGGCGGCCCGCGAAGGGCGCGAGGAAGCAGATCGTCAAGCCCGCAGTACCGCAGACGTTAGAACTGGCTATGAAGCAAGGGGAGAAGCAGGCGTGAAACATTCTTTGATCATCCGAGCATTGCTCTGCCTGACGATCTTCCTGGCGGCGACATCGGCAAAGGCTTCGCCCGTGCAAGCTAACGCAGTCGCGGGAGCCGAGCATGTAGCGGAACTCCAGCGATCGACAGCGGCGCCTTTAGCTCCCGCCCCTATCCAGCTCGGCACCGCGGCATCGAATCCGAACGAATTGCGGATTACGGGGCTAGGCGGCGGCTCAGCGCAATGGACCATTGTCATCCTGCTGACTTTCCTGACCCTCATACCATCGATTCTCATCTGCATGACGCCGTTCGCACGGTTACTCATTGTCTTTCACTTCCTCCGACAGGCGTTAGGCCTTCAGACTACGCCATCCAACCAGACGCTCGTTGGCCTATCGGTGATCATGACGTTCTTCCTGATGCAACCGATTGGCCTGAGAATCTACAACGATTCGGTGGCGCCGCTGCAGGAGGGCAAGATCACCGCGCTCGATGCTGTGGCCCGCGCCGGTATACCAATGCGTCAGTTCATGTCACACTACGTTCGCGAGAAGGATGTTGCGCTCTTTCTCGAAATGGCCAAGGAGCCTCGGCCGGCGAACATCAACGACGTTTCCTTCCGCGTTCTGTTGCCGGCATACATTCTGTCTGAGCTGAAAGCAGGATTTCAGATCGGCGCCGTCCTCTTTCTGCCCTTCCTCGTTGTCGATATGGTCGTCGCGTCGATCACCACTTCAGTTGGCATGATGCAGTTGCCGCCAGTGGTCATTTCAACGCCGCTCAAGCTTCTTCTTTTTCTTATGGTGGACGGCTGGCACCTTCTTATCGGCGCCTTGATGAGGAGTTTCAACTGATGGGCGTCGATGAAGTAGTTTTGCTGGGCCGAATGATGCTTCAGGAGGTTGTGATTCTGGTTGCGCCGATCCTGTTGGTCGCCGTCGCCGTCAGCCTTTTGGTCAACATTGTCCAGGTGCTTACATCCCTTCAGGACCAGACCCTGTCCCACGTTCCCCGTCTGGTGGCAACTGGCGCAGCCCTTTTCATGATGATGCCGTGGATGTGGCGGCACTTGGCGCACTACACGATCAACCTCTTAACCGACTTTCACCGGGTGCTGCGGTAGTGAACATATCTTTGGTCCAGATCTTCGGAGCATTGTTGACGATCGGTGTCCGGCTCACCGGCATCATGCTCTTCGCGCCCTTCTTTGGAAGCGTCGCGATTCCGGCCCGCGTGAAGGCGGTGCTGGTAATGGCCTTGACCGCGCTCCTGTATCCGATGACTGCAGCCAAGATACCGCCGATGAGCATCAGCCAATGGCCCATGATGGTCTTCAGTGAATTGCTCATAGGAGTCGCTCTTGGAGTCACCACCAACATTGTCTTCGACGGCGTGCAGATGGCCGGACAGGTACTGAGCGTGCAGATGGGGTACTCGCTGGTCAATATCCTCGATCCGCAGACCCAGGTGGAATCGACGGTTGTTGCTACGTTCCATCAGACCATTGCGATGCTGATCTTCCTGCGCTTGAATGTGCACTTCTGGTTATTGCGCGCGCTGGCGCGCAGCTTCGATTATCTGCCCCCTGCCTCCGGCCACTTTGGGGCAGCCTTCACGTCGGCCGCGCTGGAGGCAGGCGCGAGCGTATTCTCGATCGGCATACAGATTGCCGCACCGGTACTTTCGGCGACATTGCTTGCCGACATCGCGCTCGGTCTGCTGGGCAAGGCGTCTCCACAACTGCCGCTGATGCTCTTGGGCCCAGCGGTCAAGAGCATTCTCGGACTCTTGATTCTGATTTCCGCACTCAAGTACTGGCCGAGTTTATTTGAGCACTTGTTTCTCAACTCGATGACTGTGACCGACCATATTCTCCACCTGGCTCGATAGCGCTTGGCGCGATAGGACAACATGGCTGACGGCAACAAGACAGAACAGGCAACACCGAAGCGGCGGAACAAGGCGCGGGAACAGGGCCAGGTAGCCCGTTCGCGCGAATTGCCGGGCGTCTTTGCTCTTGCTGCCGTGGCCGGGGTCATGACGCTGATGGCGCCGACCGCAGTTACGCACTGGACGTCGTTTTATCGCAATACTCTCTATGCGGCAGTTTCAGGCGATATCGAATGCAATGGGCCGGTGCTCTTTTGGAGCGCGGTTGAGGTGATGCGGTGGATTGTTCCCATCTTGCTGGCCGGGATGATGGCTTCGATGCTGACCGGATTGGCGCAGGGAGGTGTCAACTTTGCGCCCGAGGCGCTGGCCTTGAAGTTCGAGCGATTCAATCCTGCCAGCAAGCTGGGACAGATATTCTCACCCGTAGGTCTCAGCAATCTGCTGAAATCGCTGTTACCGTTTGCAGCCATTCTTTGGATCACCGTCAACACGGTGCGCGCGCATTGGGAGACGATGACCCACGCATCCAGCCTTGGATTGAGACCTTTCGCGAACTTTGAAGGATCGATGGTGCTGGAGTTGACGTGGAAGTCGGGGCTCGTCCTGGCGGCCTGGTCCGCGGTCGACTATGTATTGACCCTCAAGAAGATGGAAAGCGACATGAAGATGACCAAGCAGGAGGTGCGCCAGGAATACAAGGAAACGGACGGCAATCCTTTGATCAAATCGCGCATCCGTCAAATACAGAGAGCGATGCGCAAGAAGCAATCCTTGCAAGCTGCCGCGACCGCCACAGTTATTGTGACAAATCCCACTCATTTTGCAGTAGCACTCCGCTATTTAATGGATATGCCTGCGCCGGTAGTTGTCGCCAAGGGACGTAACCTGCTGGCGGAGAAGATCAAGCAGTTGGCGCGCGAGCACGGAATCATGCTGATTGAGAACAGGCCACTGGCGCAGGCGCTCTACAAGAGCGTGGAAGTGGGCGATTCGATCCCGGCGAGTTTGTACCAGGCAGTAGCAGAGATTCTCGCTCTGGTTTTCCGAGCACAGGCCGAGGTCCGCCGCACCGACGCGGACCGGCGTTCAAGGAATGCCTCCGGTCAGAAGACCGACAGTGTAACCGGTTTATCCGCTCCAAAATCGAAGGTGACGCTATGATGGCGCAAGTGGCGGCGTTTCTCCGCAAATCCGGCGAGTGGATCGCGCCTATCGCGGCAGTCTCGATGGTCTTTGTGATGCTTGTGCCGTTGCCCAGCTTCCTTCTCGATCTGCTGTTAACCGTCAGTATTACCGCTTCAATCCTGGTTCTGCTGACGGCGATCCAGATTCTACGTCCGGTACAATTCTCAGTCTTTCCAAGTCTCTTGTTACTACTTACATTGCTCCGGCTGTCTCTCGATCTGGCCAGCACTCGCCGCATCCTGCTGCACGGCAACGAAGGAACCGCGGCCGCCGGCAAGGTGATCGAAGCATTCGGCCAGTTTGTGGTTGGCGGCAACTATATCGTCGGCTTCGTTCTTTTTCTGGCGCTCATTGCAATTCAGTTCCTAGTAATCACTCACGGCGCTGTGCGTACGGCAGAGGTAACGGCGCGCTTTACACTCGATGCCATGCCTGGCAAGCAGATGGCGATCGATGCCGATCTGAACGCCGGCATCATCAATGAGCAGCAGGCCCGCGCACGCCGCGAGCGGGTCGCGCGGGAGGCAGAGTTTTGCGGCGCGATGGATGGCGCGGCTCGCTTCAGTCAGCGCGATTCGCTGGCCACCATTCTAATTATGGCCATCAACATTATCGCTGGGTTTTTGATCGGTGTATTTCAGCAAGGCGTTCCTTTCCAGGAAGCGCTGAAGACCTACACGATCCTCACCGTGGGCGACGGGTTGGTCACGATTCTTCCTTCTTTGCTGGTCTCCGTGGCTGGGGGTATCGTCGTTACTCGGGCCGCATCGAAAGAATCGCTGGGCGTAAATGTTGGCAGGCAGCTATTCAATAGTCCGCGTCTGCTCTGGATCGCGGGTGGCGCACTGACGGCTCTGGGGTTGATCCCCGGCTTACCGAAAATCGCCTTCTTCAGCCTGGCTGCCGTGCTGATGTTCGCGGCATGGAAACTGAAGCCGCAAACAATAAAAGACGAGGTCGATGAGCTAGAGTCGATGGCTAAAGCGGCATCGCCGGGTGGAGTTGCCGCTCTTCAAGCGGACCCCATGGATGCGGTTCTCAAGCTCGATGAACTCATGCTCGAAGTGGGTATGGGCCTGGTGCCCCTCGTCGACGCACAGAAGGGGGGCCAATTGCTTTCGCGCGTAAAGTCGATGCGAAAGAGTCTGGCTCAACAGCTCGGCTTTCTCGTTCCGTCAATCCACATCACCGACAACCTTACTCTGCGGGAGCGGGAGTACGTGATCTACCTGCGTGGGGTCGAGATCGCCCGATGGGAGCTCCGCCGCGACTGTCTGCTCGCGATCAGTTCCAATGCCGATGCACCTGACGTGCCTGGCCAGGATACTCGCGAGCCGGCCTTTGACGTGCCGGCAAAGTGGATTACTCCTCAAACACAAGGCCAGGCGATTGCAGCCGGATATGCAGTGGTCGACCCAACGTCCGTGCTCGCTGCCCATCTGTCGGAGGTGATTAAGCAAAACGCCCATGAACTCTTGTCGCGACACGAAACCAAGAGACTGATTGACCGGCTTAGCGATTCTCATCCAAAGCTAATCGAGGAACTGATTCCAAAACTAATGAGCCTGGGTGAAGTTCAAAAGGTTCTACAACAACTGCTGCGCGAGCATGTGTCAATCCGCGACCTTGGCACAATCCTGGAAACACTCGTCGACACGGCGTCATTCAACAAGAACCCAATCGCCCTTGTCGAGGCGGTTCGCCACACACTTGGGCGTGCGCTGATCCGGCCGTTACTGAACGACCACGGTGAACTTAGGGTGGTCACTCTTGACACGGTCATCGAGGATGAATGCATGCGCGGGTCAAACCTGCCACCGAATCAGGCGATCTCGACTCCACAACAGGTAACATTGGCCCGTCGCGTGCTAGATGGGTTGCGGATGAACTTCGGCAAGGAGATTAGCTCGGCACCGCCTGTCCTGCTGTGTTCCTCTCCCGGCCGTTACTATCTTCGCCGTCTACTGGAGCCGTTAATTCCCAGGATCGTTGTCATTTCTCCAGGGGAGATTCCCCCGATGACGCCGGTTCAGTCCGTTGGGGTTCTCCATTGAAACAGTCATGGAGCGACGGGGAGATAGACAGGCAAAGCGTTTTGAGCGGGCATTGCGTTTGGAATGCAGAAGCACAAGGTATCAAGTGCCTTACGAATGGAGCGATTGAATGACAACAGCAGAATTGGCTTATCGCGCGAGCAGCGATGACGTTGATGAACGCAACAAACTCGTGGTGCGTGAACTGCCGCAGGTCCATTACGTGGCGGCGAGAATCCGAGAGCGGCTGCCCCAGCATGTGGAATTGGAAGATCTGGTCCAGGCGGGCGTTATTGGCTTACTCGAAGCCTGCCGCAGTTACGATGGGTCGAAGGATGCGCAATTTTCAACCTTTGCCAAATTCCGAATCCGCGGTGCAATTCTGGACAGTCTACGCAAGCTCGACTGGGGATCGCGCACATTGCGCAGGAGAGGGCGAGAGATCAGTTCGTCGATCGTCAAGCTCGAATCGCAGTTGGGAAGGCAGCCGGACGAAGAAGAGATTGCGGCAGACATGCAGATGGGTCTGGACGAGTTGCAAGACACGCAAACACAGCTCGACGGCCTACACCTGGTTGGGCAGCTTACGAATTCGTCTCACGACCACGCCGAGTCCTATGATCTGATCGAATCGGCGCAAAGCAAAGGTGAGGACAACCCCTTTGAACTCTGCCTCAAAGGCGAACGGAAGGAGCAGCTTGCAGAAGCTGTATCCCATATGTCGGAGAGAGAGCAGCTGATTCTTTCGTTGTATTACCGCGAGGAGCTGACGATGATGGAGGTCTCCAAAATAGTGGGCATCGCAGTGTCCAGGGTTTCGCAAATCCATGCCGCGGCGATGGTGAAGTTGCGCGCCTCGTTGCAACATCTTAGCGAACGACCCGCGGTGAAGCCAAACCGGCTGCAAACATCTTGCCGGAATACGGAAGGCCGCCAGCTCAGGATGGAAGCATGACTGCATCGGCGGGATCGGATAAGACGATGAACACAGCGATGAAAAGCGAGCAGCATGCAAAGCCGCGGACGATTCATTCTTGCAATTTTCGCTACGCGGGCCGGCTATCGAATGAGAATGCGCGCGCGCTGACTGCCCTGCATGAGAAGTTTGCCCTCAGCGTAACCAACTCGCTGGAACTGTATCTTGGTACCTCATTGCGGCTGAAGCTGCTATCGCTCGAACAGATGGCTATCCTGGACTACACGAGCAAGATTGCTTCGAACAGCTATCTACTGCCCTGCGCATTGAATGTGATGGAATGCAGTTTTCTGATTGAGATGGACATAGCTTTGATCTTTCCGATCATCGATCTTTTGCTCGGAGGCGCGGGAACTGCCTCAGAAGATGCACGCGAGCTCACCGACATCGATGAAGAGATCATGCAGAGTGTTACTGCCCTCATCATAAAGGAAGTGGAGCGCTCGTGGCGGACCCTGAACCTGTCCTTGACACCTGGCCGTTGCATCAAGCCAGCCATGATTCAGCAGGTATTTCTGGCGAACGAAAAGCTTGTATTGTTGATGTTCGAAATGACGTTGGGAGGAACAACTGGACCGTTCAACATCGTGCTGCCAACATCGTTTGTGGGGTTCCTGCTGAGACACCTGAAAGCAGCGCAGTCGAAGAAGATATCGAGCCTGCGCCTTCTACGAAATCCGAGTCTTCGCGAACGGATTCTCGACTGCGACTTCACGGTAGCCGCAGACATAACGCAGATGCGCGTGGTAGTGAAGGATCTAATCGACCTGAAGCCGGGGACGATCTTGAAAATGAAGGCGCCAGTGAGGACTCCCGGGCGACTTACCGTAGAAGATGTCGAAATCTTTGAGGCACTGCCAGTTCGCAACGGTGCGCGGAAGGCAGCACAACTCTCATCCCGGTCGCAGGAACCGGTCGCGAGAAAGGAGTAGTTATGACGAAGAACCTTACAGTCGACAAGGCTCACGAGGCTTTCTCGCTCGCCTTCTTCAGTGCGTTGGTTGGGGCTCTGAACGAAGCCAGCGGTTCGACTTGGCTGATCGCCGCGGTGCCAGACGCCGACTTGACGCCGAAGAACTCTGAACCGGTACGGATAAGGCTTGCGCTCGGCGGGAGCCTTCGCGGGGAGTTTCTGCTGGAGTTTCGCGGTGCCGAAGCCGCGATGCTGGCATCGAAGATCCTTCGACAGCCCGCCGTTGAATTCGGCGCAGAACAGACCGAGCGCCTGCTGATGCTGATCAGAGATGGAATCGGTGAATTTGTCTCCGCGCTCGCCAAGGATTACGGCACATTCACAATTGAAGCCTCTTCGGCTTCGGAGCCGGCGTTAGACGCTGCGAGCGTTACGCAGTTTACCGTTGCCGACGATGAGGCCAATCGTGTATCAATTCTGATGTCCTTGAACCCGGCGTTGGCCGAAGCATTATCTCTCCACTCCCAGGCTGGGAGCACGGCCACGGGCATTGAACGCTCGATCAAGAGTTCTATTGGGGGGGCACCCCCTGAGCAGAACAACCTGAATCTGGTTATGGACGTTGAGCTCAATGTCACATTGCGTTTTGGGCAGCGCCAACTCACATTGCGCGAAGTGCTGGAGCTAACAAGCGGGTCTGTCGTTGAACTCGATCGACAGGTGGAAGAGCCAGTCGAGCTTCTTCTTGAAGGCAAGGTGATCGCCAGGGGCGAAGCGGTAGTGATCGATGGGAACTACGGGCTTCGAGTTATTGAGGTGTTGCAACCGATTTTCCCCCCAGCACTCTGCTAAGCATCGCAATCGAAGACGCAATCGACAGAACAGTGAACCAGGAGCGAAAGAACCCATGAATCTGATCCATTCGATAGCCTCGCCGGCATGGGCTGCTGGATTCAGGGTCATGACCTCCAGATGCGAAAGCTGCCACCGATCGCTGGCCCTGCGACATCTCACCGGCCAGAAGGCCGAGATCACCATGCACGGTTGCCGGTATTGCAGCTCCGCGTGCTTTAAGGCGGCAGCTGAAAAGAAGCTTTCTGATCTGCTGTCAACAGGGCAGGAGCAGGTGAATCATGTCTCGCGCATGCCTTTGGGCTTGATCCTGATGGACCGAGGCTTGGTGACTGCCGAACAACTCAGAGAAGCGACTGACGAACAGAAGGAAGCTGGAGGAGAGATCGGCGAAATCCTGGCGCGGCGCGGCTTCGTGAGCGAGAAGCAGGTAACAGGCGTCCGCGCCCTGCAGTGGAGCTGCCCGATGTTCTCCGTTCCGAAGCATTCGATCCAGATAGAAATCCAAATTCCGTCCGTTCTTATCCAGCTTTATTCCGCAATTCCACTACATTACGTGCCCAAGACGAAGCGCCTGTTTGTGGGCTTCGTTCATGGCATTGAGTATGGACTGCTGTATGCCATCGAGCAAATGACCGGATGCAATACGCAGCCGTGCTTCGTGACGCCCAGCGACTTTGAGATCCAGATGCAACTAAGAGAGCAAATCCAGGAACTGTGCGGCGATACAACTCTGAAGGAATTGACGTTCGAAAGCGTTCAGACTCCTGCCGAAATGGCCCAAATCGTTTGCAGCCAGGGAGTCGATCTCGAGGCCGATGAAGTCATCATCAGCAGGTGCCGGGAATACTTATGGGCGCGTCTCAAGTACGGAGCAGAAGCAGTCGACCTCTTCTTCAGGGCCGGATGAAGCTCGCTCCTTTGCCGGCGGCTGTTAATGGGCTTCTAATCTCTTTTTACGCAATGCAAATTGTCTTCCGTTCAATCGAAAGGTTGTGCTTTTGCTTAGACAAATCGTCTGCCCGTGCCGATAGGGACGCAGCAGGTGCGATATGGTGCTCGATCAAACGGTTGACCCGGCAATTGACCATAGCTGGATTCCCTCGTCCGCGTGGCAATGTCTCCAATTCCCAAAGCCGAGCAAGCTCGAGCAGGAAGGCGCGAATTATTTGGATGACGTGCCGGTGATGCCGGCAACAGTTCTGGGTCTGGAAATGCTCCTCTATGAGCCATGTATCGATTTGCGGAAGGCTTCCGAACTCGTCCTGAGCGATATCGGAGCAACCATCCAGACGCTGCGGTTGATTGGCAGAGACTATGACCTCGCCACGGAACTCCCGAACCGGATGGGTGACTGCATCGCCAGTCTGGATCTGGGCACATGGTTCGGCGCAATGTCAGCACGAAGGGTTGCGTTCGAAGGCCGACATTCGGCAGCGACTGCGTTCTGGAAGCACGGCCGCCTTATCGCGCAATACGCCCAGCTTGTTGCTGAGTCGCTCGATCGCATCTCCCCGGAAGACGCATACCTGGTTGGGCTGCTGCATGAGGTAGGGGCAATTCCAAAGGTTCTGGGCTGGCCAGACGGCGTCTCGGGCGCATGTGACCCTGTCGCATTGTCCGCGCTTGAGGGATCGCTGCCGTTGTTTGTTCTCGCTGCTTTACGCAGCGTGAACGACCGCTGCTTATCGTCTACTTGGAGATTCATCCTCAACGCCGCGCACGAACTGGCAGGCGCCCGGGAGGATTTGAGTGGATCTGCTTGCGACGCCATCCACTCTATGGGAACGGGGCACTCTGAGCAAGAAGCGGCATAAAGCCGGAAAAGCCAGGGGACTCAGTCACGTCCTTATGGATGGGTGTTACTCCGGTTCTGTCGGGACAATCTCACTTTGCAAGCCGAGAGGTCCGGCGCGATAGGGAATGAAGCAATTCATCTCATGTGTTTCTCATTCATGCCTAGGCCGGGGTGGAGCACGACCTGTACATTAACCGTCTTCCTTGTTGAAATGGAGCCAAACCCAACATAAACCGGGTGTAGGCTCAATTGGCCTCCGGCGTGCATATTACTTGCCTGAGGCTACACGATGAACAGTGGCTACTACGCAGCCTGTACCGGGCTGATGTCCCGCACCGAGGCTCTCGATACGATAGCAAACAACCTGGCGAACGTGAGCACCGCTGGCTTCCGAGCGAGTCACAACGTTTTCGGCTCCGTTCTGGCTACCATGGGCAACTCTCCTCTCTCCGTCCTCAACCAGGATGCGAATGATTTTGGAGTATTGAGCGGTACGCATCTGGACACGTCGCAAGGTGCTCTGGTGCCGACGGGCAACGATCTCGACGTCGCCGTAGAAGGGCCCGGCTACTTCGCGGTCCAGACCGCAACGGGTCCAGTCTACACGCGCGGAGGAAACTTTCGCGTATCGCCGCAAGGGCAATTGATCACGGCTGCCGGCGATCCTGTGATGGGCGATAACGGCCCTATCTCGATCGCCGGCACGCCTGTTTCGATGAGCACGGACGGAACAATCTCGGCAAATGGCGCTATCACAGGACGGCTAAAGCTGGTAGAGTTCGCACCCACAGTGGAAGTACAGAGTGCAGGCGGCACGTATTACACGGCGCCAGCCGGCGCCGCGGTTGCCGCCAAGGATTCTCAGGTGCGCCAGGGAATGCTCGAGAGCTCAAACGTCAACCCCGTCACCAGCGTTGTGGAGATGATTACCGCCGAGCGCGAGGTCGAGACCATGCGCCGCGTGCTAACGATGTTCAGTACCGAGCTTGACAAGACCGCCGCGCAAGACTTACCCCGCGTCAGCTGATGCCATTTCAGTTGCCAACCGAGTCAACTTTGAAAGGAACCGAATATGTTTCGTGCCCTCTATACAGCCGCCAGTGGGATGACGGCCCAGCAGTTGAATCTGGACAATATCGCCAACAACCTAGCGAACTCAAGTACCACGGGCTTCCAGCAGCGTCAGGTGAATTTCACCGACCTTCTGTATCAGAATCAAATTATGCCTGGCTCAGCCGCAACGCAGCAGACCACGGTGGCGGCTGGTCTGCAGATAGGTCTTGGCACTCGGCCAGCGGCGACTGAGATCATCCAGACTCAAGGTGACTTCGCAACTACTGGAAATCCTCTCGACCTGGCGATTCAGGGCGCCGGTTTTTTTCAAATCCTGATGCCTAACGGGCAGATAGGCTATACGCGCGACGGTTCGTTTCACCCCGATGCGCAGGGAGCGCTGGTCACAGCGGATGGCAATCCGCTGCAACCCGCGGTGACGATCCCCGTGGATTCTTTGAGCGTGACGGTTGGCAGCGACGGGACGGTCAGCGTGACCCAACCGGGCCAGACCGCAGCCACGCAGGTGGGTGCTATTCAGACGGCCCTGTTCATCAATCCCGGCGGCCTGAATAGCGTGGGAAACAACATTTACCTCCCGACAACTGCTTCCGGTCAGCCGGTAGTCGGAACGCCTGGCGGCGCGGAAGGGTTGGGAAGCCTGCAGCAGGGCATGCTGGAGCAGTCGAACGTCAGCGTCGTCAACCAATTCGTGGCCATGATTCTGGCGCAGCGGTCCTATGAATCCAATTCGCGCGTAGTTAAAGCTGCCGATGAGATGCTGCAGCAACTGAACCAACTTGCGCAGTAGACGGTTGGACTCAAAAGAAGAAGCAGCGGTAGAAAGGATATATGACGTCACGATGGATTGCGGTGTTCTCACTAGCGGCCATGAGTATTACAGCGTGGAGTCAGTCCCAGCTTCAAGACCGCTTTGTGCTCACAGCCGATCAAGTTGCGCGAGCCGTCTCCGGGGAAGGAATTGAGGTCGCCGGCGATCAGGTTTCCCTGCTCGCCAACGTGGTCGCGACCGAACCGAATCCTTTGCTGGATGTCTTGTCAGTCGAGCCACTCGGCGACAGGTGGTCCGGAGGGCATTCCGGAACTCATTCCTGGGCCAAACTCGGCTGCCATCTGCCTGGTGTATGTCTACCTTTCTATGCCGTCGTGAGCTGGCGAAAAGAGCAAGCCTGGCAAGCGCCGAATCTGTCGAGCGCAACCCCTACCGGATTGAAACCGAATGTTGCGATCACCATGCGGGCTGGCGCGCGCGCAACGCTGGTGATGGACGATGACCGGGCGCATATCCAGATCGCCGTCATAAGTCTTGAGAACGGAATCGCGGGCCACTGGATTCGTGTTGCAAGTCCGGACCACAAGCAGGTTTATGTCGCCGAAGTGGTCAACGCAAGTTTACTGAGAAAGAGCTTCTGAGATGCGGTTCCAATCGATACCCGTCAAACTAACTGCCGCCGCCGCCCTGCTCGGAGTCTCTTCGATCTTCGCCCTCAGCCAGAACATGCCGAAGATACATGCCAAAAAACCCGAACAACTGCGTACGGACTACATTACGCGATTGCAGGAGAAGTATGTTCCAACCTCCGATGAGCACACGGTTGGGAGTCTGTGGACCGGCCAAAGCCCTTTGGGCGACTTCTCGGTCGATTACAAGGCGCACCATCTGAATGACACCATAACAATTCAGGTTGCCGTCCAGACAACGGCAACGCAGTCCGGCACCGTTGACAGCGAGCGAAGCTTTACCAGCACTTCTGCTATCACCGGCATCATGGGAAGAACTCCCGCGGCAACCAACCCCCTTCTGTCGGGGAGTTCGTCTTCGGCGCTCAAGGGACAGGGATCCACGGCCTCAAATACGCTGTTTCAGACGAACCTTACAGGGCAGGTAATCGCCGTGCTTCCAAACGGGAACCTGGTGCTTGAAGCTGGGCGCCAGATCTTCATGAATAACCAGCATGAAAATGTAATCGTGCGAGGCATGATCCGGCCGGGAGACATAGGTCCCAATAACACTGTGCTCTCGTCGTCTCTGAGCAATCTCGAAATCGAAATGAAGGGTAAGGGAATCATCGCGGACGGTGTACGTCCGCCGAATCCAATCACCAGGGCGATTCTATGGCTATTGAATTTTTAACCGGAATGTTACGCTATCCGAAATCTGCCAATCGGCCTCAATGGGCCGGGCGGCTAGCCTTGCTTACTGCAATGTGGTTTTTCTCCTTGCATGTGCTGTTTGGGTCCGAAGCCGACCGCAAGGTGCTGATCCGCGATGTAACCCAGATTGAGGGGGTGCGGGACAATCAACTGGTCGGCTATGGTCTGGTGGTTGGCCTGAGCCGCACCGGCGACACGCAACAGACGTTCTTTACCGTGCAGACGCTGGCAAATACGCTGCAGCGGATGGGGGTACAGATCGCGCCCGGCGTAGTGGTAGTGAAGAATGTGGCCGCCGTGTTTGTAACAGCGTCACTTCCGGCGTTTGCCCGGCCGGGAATGAAGATCGATGTCACCGTGTCGTCGGTGGGCGATGCAAAGAGCATTGAAGGTGGAGTGCTATTGTTTACGGCTCTTCGCGCTGCAAATGGCGAGGTATATGCCGAGGCGCAAGGACCCTTGGTTATTGGTGGTTATTCCGAGGGCGCATCCGGCAATGTCAAAAGCGTAAATCATCCGACCGTCGGCAGGATTGCCGAAGGCGGGACAGTGGAACGGGACGCAGCCGTCGACCTCAGCAGTTTTCGGATCGTCTCCCTGTTGCTGCTGAACTCCGACTTCACAGCAGCACGCGATATTGCGGATGCGATCAACAAGGAGTTTGGGAGCACGATCGCCACCGCAATCGATAGCCGCCGCATCGACGTCAATGTTGCAAGCAGCGGAGCTCAATCGGTGCCAATCCTTATCTCGCGTGTCCAGAACCTTTCGATCAGATTCCACTCACCTGCCAAGGTCGTGGTCAACGAACGCACCGGCACGATCGTGATGGGGGGCGACGTAAAGCTCTCGCCGGTTTCTGTGATCCATGGGAGCCTGACCATCGACGTGCAGACCGCGCATGTAATTGTGCAGCCAGCACAGTCCTCGACAGGCAAACCGGAGATAGTGACAGAAACAAAAGTGACCGTGAACGATGCGCCGGCACAATCGATCGAACTGGAAGAGGGGGCGAACGTCGATGAGCTTATCAAAGGATTACATGCCATTGGCGCGACCTCCCACGACATCATTGCGATCCTGCAGGCAATCAAAGCAGCAGGTGGATTGCAGGCCGATCTGGAGGTGATTTAGTGGCCAATGTTTCGGCGTTTGGCAGCTTTTCAGGAGTAGTCGTTGGACCTCTGGCTTCCAGTGCAAGCCAGGTGATCCGACAGGCTGCTTCGGGGGCAACGGAGAATTCAAAGATCGAGAAATCGGCAAAGGACTTCGAGTCGATTCTTCTCGGGAGTTGGCTGCAGCAAGCTGAGCAGAGCTTTGGCTCGGTGCCTGGGGGAGACGACGATGACGACGCAGACGCCGGCAAGGAACAGTTTCAAGGGATGGCCATGCAGTCGCTGGGGACTTCGATGACCGCGGCAGGAGGCATTGGCATCGCTAAGATGATTTCAAAACAACTTCATAAAGCGGAGGACTCACGGGCTGCTCTTGAAGCAAAGACGCACCCCGCACGCGCCGAATAAGAACCTTGATGGAGGCAACTCGCTTGTTTTCAATAGCTTCAGTAATCGATTGAAATCTTCTCCGGGAAGGGCCGATAGCATTAGCGTTGAGACAGGAGAATTCGCGATGAAGATTGAAGCGAACAGTCCGGCAGCAATCCAGCTGCCAGTTGACCGGAGTGCGCAGCAGGTCTTGAACAACGGCCTAGCCGGTACTCAAGGTGCGACGGAAGACCGGACGACGTTCCACACCGACAACACATCGGTCCAGGCGTTGACCAGTCAGGCGATGAATTTTCCTGAGATCCGTCAAGACACGGTGGATTCTCTCCGCCAAGCAGTCAGCAGTGGCGCATACCAGGTTGACGCATCGAAAACAGCCGAGGCCATGATCGAAAGCGAAGCTGTGTAGAAAAGCATCGACGGCGAGTGAAAGCTTCTTTCGCCACGGAAAAGAGATTTGCCAGAAGGGCTTGTAAATGAACGGCGAAGCACTCCAGACGCGCGATCAGATCGCCGCCCGGTATCTGCAGCAATTGCAGGCATTGGCGGTCGAGATTTCCGTTGCTACGGATGCTATCGCCGCCAATGCATTGCCGCGGTTTCAAGAAAGTGTCGCCAAGCAGGAAATGCTCTGTTCCGGCCTGGTGACAATGGCGAATACCGTCAGCGAAGGATTTCGTTCATCCGACCAGCCTTTACTCGAGCACATTGACGCCGCGGTGGAACTGAAGATACGTGCGACAAGCAGAGCGATCCGCGAGCTGAACTCGCAGTATGCGGCTCTGCTGAAGCATTCCGGCAAGTCAATTGCTCTTCTCTCTCTGTTGTGCAATAGCCACACAGGACGATTCCAGGAGGCCCGCGGTTCCAGGTTGAAATATCAGACCTGGTCCTGTGAGATGTAATCCATGGGTTCTTTGAGTAGCTCACTGTCGATAGCCGTGCAATCGCTGAACGCTGCGTCCGGCTCCCTGCAGGCAACCAACAACAACATAGCAAACGCGAACACGCCCGGCTACACCCGCGAAGTGCCCATTCTTGCGGAGATGGCGCCTGTCAGCAACGGTAACTTCAGCGCGGGGACCGGGGTCGACCTCGAGGGCTACCAGAGCGTTCGCGATGAGCTGCTGCAGACGCAGATCGAGCAGGAGACCCAGGCGCAGAGTGGCGCCAATGCTCAACTGGCTTCGCTGCAGCAGATACAGCCTACGTTCACCACATCGACACAGGACATAGGAACGGAGATGTCGGCCCTGTTCTCCAGCATCTCAAGCCTCTCCACCGATCCTACTAACTCTACTTCACAAGAGGCAGTTCTCACAGCCGGCCAGAATCTGGCCACGGCATTCAACACAGCTTCCAGCACTTTGACTGCGCAGCAGACCGGGCTCAACGCCCAGGTCAGCCAGGATGTAAGCCAGATCAACCAGCTCGCGCAGCAGATCGCCGCCTTGAACCCGCAGATTGCCCAACTGAAGGGGAGCGTACAGGATGGCGGCACACTTCAGGATCAGCAGGACCAACTCGTACTGCAGCTATCGGCGCTGACAAGCGTCTCCGTAACGCAGGGCGACGACGGCGAGACGTTGACAACCGGAAATGGAACGCCGCTGGTTGTGGGCTCGCAGCCCTTCGCATTGCAGACCGCCACCGGCAGCGACGGCATGACGCGCGTCCTCGACCAGAACGGCACTGACATCACATCGTCGCTTACCGGCGGAGATCTGGGCGGAACCATTCAGACTCGCGACACGACGATTCCCGGCCTCTTGAGTCAGTTGGACACGCTGGCCAATCAATTTGGCGCCGCATTCAATACGACTCAGGCAATGGGCTACGATCAAAACGGCAACAAGGGAGGGGAGTTCTTTACGCTTCCTGCGACACCTGCCCCCACGATTCCACCGGCGGCTGACCTGTATCCAGGCGCAGCTGCCAACATCAAAATGGCAATCACGGATCCCACACAGATTGCCGCCAGTTCGGTCGGCACTGCCATAGACAATCTCAACCTTGCCAAATTTAGCGCGATAAGTACGACGAGCATTGTTTCCGGCCAAACTCCGGGCAATGCCTATGCGAGCATTGTCTACCAGGTGGGCAGCCTTACCTCCAATGCCAACGCGGAATCGACTGCAACCACGGCCAGTCTGGCGCAGCTCAACAACCAGCTCAGTTCGGCTTCAGGAGTTTCGATCGACGAAGAATCCGCTAACTTGATCACGTATCAGCAGGCTTACGAGGCCGCCGCTCGAGTCGTCACGACTATTCAGGCGCTGTTCGCCGTGACGATGACCATGGGCACAGCCGCGGCGGAGTAAACATTCAGGGGCGCGGCGTATGGCCGCGCGAAGAAGGGCAAAATGCGCGTCGCGAATATGCTTCCCGATATCCAATACCAGATGCAGCAGAGCCAGCAGGCTCTGGCAACCGCGACGGAGCAGCTGTCAACCGGCTTGCGGGTCAACCAGCTTTCCGATGACCCAGCCGCCTCGGCCAATATGGTCAGGTCGCTCGCGTACTCGGCAAATGTAGACCAGTACACAAGCAACGTCAGCTCTGTCCTGCCCCAGATGCAGACGGCAGACTCGGCCATCAGTTCCATCGTGACGTCGCTGAACTTCGCGGTCACATTGGGCACATCCGGCGCCGGATCAGCCATGTTGGCAGCCAATAAGCAGGCCATCGCCACCCAGGTGCAGAGCGTACTCAGCAGCGTGATTTCCCAGGCCAACGCATCGTATCAAGGCGTCTATGTCTTCGGCGGCTCAGATAGCACTACGCCGCCGTTCGTGCCCGCCTCAACAACCTACACCTCCTCGCAAGGATCGACTGCCAGCCCCCTGGCAACTACTACCGCTTTGACAGCCGGCTCGGTCACCACCATCAGCGACGCCACCACAGGCGAGACGATGACCTTTCAAGCAGCGGCCGGCGCCACCATTGCTACATTGCAGTCAGCTATCGCCAGTGCAGTCTCGGCAGGCACGCTTTCTGCTGGCGCCAGCGCCACCATCAATGGGGACGGCCAACTGTCGATTGGAACAAACTCCGCTGCGGCCGGCATCGTGGTCAGCTCGAATGACGCGGTGCTCGGAACAATGACCGCGGCGTCGGGAACCGAGGTTCCGAATGCCTACGCTTACGTTGGAAACAGCGATTTCAACACCGTGCAAGTAGGCGACTCTATGAATGTCGCTACCAACCTGCCCGGCAACCAGTTGCTCACCGCGGGGCCAAACGTGATCGGCGCGCTTACCAATCTGATTACGGCCCTCCAGAATGGGTCCGCTGCGCAAATCGGCACGGCAACCGCCGCCGTTTTTTCCGGATTGACCTATGTCGGCCAGCAGCGTATCCCTCTGGATAACACGATCAGTCAATTGAACTCCCAGGACAGTTACCTCGGCCAGGAAAAAATCACCCTGACAACCCAGCAGACCGCGCTGGTCGGGATCAATATGGCTGAGGCGGCCACGAACCTTTCCCAAGCGCAACTGGACAACAGCACTGTGCTGGCTGCCGCCGCCAAAATCATGCCCCAAACCCTGCTTCAGTATCTGCAATAGCCTTTTGCTGTACCGGAATAGGACAAAAGATCTATCTCGGACAGTCCGGCCGGCCTTCCGGGGTGTCCCATTATTGTACATATAGCCGATGGCCAAGTAATGCATTGTTGTACATATTGCCGATGGCCAAGTAATGGACAAGACCGGCGTATCCTTCACTATCGAAAAGGTTTAACGGGTGCATGCCAGACCTGCCCGATGCAGACTTAGCTTTGGTTCAACCGAATCTCCCTGTTGCGGCATTGGCCTCGGCATATTGACATGAGCGCCCAACTTCAACATAACAATCTGTAAAAGAATCATGGGCTTGACAATCAGACTGAATTGATTCTCCAAAGTAGCCGATAGGGTAATTGTCCAAGACGACCTCCTTCTCGACGATCAGGAGCCTCAAAGCAGGCCCTACAAAAGAAGCCGAGTGCAGGCGCAAAAGGGCAAAAAAGGAGAAACACCAATGGCACTAACAGTCCTGAATAACATCTCTTCGCTGAACGCGGAGAATGCATTGTCCAACACCCAGGCGAGCCTGCAAAAGACCCTGACACAGCTTTCAACCGGCCTGAAGATCAATTCCGGTTCGGACGATGCGGCAGGCTTGTCGATTGCAAGCGGATTGACAGCGAACATCGCCGCCCTCACGCAGTCCCAGCAAAATGCCAGCAACGCTATTGGCATGCTGCAGACCGCCGACGGCGCCCTGTCGCAGGTCACCACGCTCCTTAACCGCGCTGTAACGTTGGCCACAGAAGGCTCGACCAGCGGAATTACCGCCAGCCAGGCTACCGCCCTCCAAACGGAGTATTCGTCGATCGCCTCTGAAATCAACCAGATCGGCACCAACACCAACTTCAACGGCCAGAATGTGTTCTCTCTGGGCCAAACAACGGCCGATACGGGTACCGTCGCTGCCCTCACGGGCGCAACGGTCTTTGCCGGAGCAGGCGAGACCATAGCCGTCAGCACGAATAGTGGCGCGAACATCTACACATTTACGTCAACCGCAACCAGTACCGTCCAGGATGCGATCTCGGCTATCAACCAAAATGTTGCTGGAGCGAATGCAAGCCTTAATGCTACCGGCCATCTTGTTATCTCGTCGGGGGACTCTACCCTGGCGGTCACCGGAACCTCCACAACGGTTGGCGCTGTTGCAGTGACCGCCGCCACCACCGCGTCCAGCGCAAACGCCAACATTGCTTTCATCAGCGATGGCACCAGCACCGCGAACACAACGATTACGACCGCGATGTCTGCCGTTAATTCAACCTTACTGGGCGTTACCGGGAATCTGCTTACCACCGCCGGCGCTTCTGCGGCGCTAACGGCCTTGGCAGGAGCAGCGGGAGCCATCAATCAGGTTTCCCAACAGCGCGGCACGATCGGCGCTTCCGTCAACCGCCTCACCGCGGCCTCGGACGTCATGAGCAGCCAGGTCACCAACCTGCAAAGCGCGGCCAACAGCATTCAGAATGCCGACATCGGCACAACCGTGGCCAACATGACCCAGTACAACGTTCTGGAGTCGACCGGCATGGCCGCCCTGCAACAGTCGAACCAGGCCCAGCAGGCAGTTTTGAAACTGGTCCAGTAACTTAACGTAAAGTGCAAGGGAAT
>JBEKPA010000002.1:0-40244 GCA_049521195.1 Occallatibacter sp. | reverse complement strand
AAGACGCCGCGCAGGCCTGGGGCGCTGAATGGAATGGTGCAAAGGCGGGCGGGTTGGGAGACGCCGCCGCCTTCAGCTTCTATCCCACCAAGAACCTGAGCGCGGCGGGCGATGCCGGCATGGTCGCAACCAATTCGGACGAACTGGCCGAGCGGGTGCGGATGCTGCGCCAGCACGGAATGCGCCACCGCTACCGCCACGATGAGATCGGCTGGAACGCCCGCATGGACGGCTTCCAGGCCGCAGTCCTGGGCGTCAAGCTCAAGTACATCGACGGTTGGAATCATGCCCGGCGCGCGGTCGCCAGACGCTATCATGCGCTGTTTCACGCGGCAGGACTGGCCGAGGCCGGCCCCTATCCGGTCCACGGCGTCGTTCTGCCTCATGAGGTTCCCGGCAGCCGCCACGTCTGGCACCAGTTCGTGATCCGCACCTGCCGCCGCGATGCTCTGCGCGACTTCCTCGCCATCCGCCAGATCGGCTCGGAGATCTACTACCCGGTTCCGCTCCACCTGCAGGAGGCTTTGAAGAGTCTCGGCTACGCACAGGGGAGCTTCCCGGAGGCCGAACGCGCCGCCTGCGAAGTCCTGGCCCTGCCCATCTTCCCCGAACTGCGCGAGGACGAGCAGCAGACGGTGGTCAGGGCGATTGCCGAGTTTCTGAGCTGAGCGGCCGGCTCTGGCGAGCAAGACACTGCCGGGCTGCCTCCTCGACAAAGCGCGCCTTCCGCGCTTCACATGCGGGACTGGCCCTCGACCGATGCTATTCCCACCGGCGCCAATCACGTCAGCCGGGCAAACCGCCGCGATGATTCCGGAAAATCGACGCCGGTGACGAACCATGCCACGACGCCGCATCCGATTGCCAAGAGAACCGCGCTGAGGCGCAATGAATCGATCGGCGGCATGGGCGAGCCGGCCACGGTGGTCACAGCGGCTCCGGCCACGACGGTCAAAATGGCGATCCACTGGTAGAGGTGAAGCCCGCGCACGGTCAAGGTCTGGGGCTCGCCGCGATAGGCTTCCTCAACGAAGCGCCCGCAACCCGACAGGAGCAGATAAATCCCGCAGATCAAGGTAGAGGAAGCATGCAACTGGAGCAGCCGCAAGAGGGCAACGCCGACCACGGCGTTGCACAGAATCGAATACACGGGCGTTGCATAAACGCTGACGCCGGCAAGCTGCGCCAGACGGCAGACGCGCGACCGAGGATGCGTATAGCGAATCCCCGGCGCCGTTCCCGTGGCGCGTCCATGGCAGCAGCCCTGGACCAGGCAGCGCAGCCGGCCAGCGCCCTGTATCCATGGCCCCGCTACGCAGATGGCCGCCAGCGCAACCCGCAAGTCGATATGCAGCGCGAGCGCCGGCAAGGCTCCCAGCAGAGCGCCCAACATGCCGCCGTAAAAGCCCATCGGCCGCAGCAGCGCCGGGGAACCCTCCACCCACTGAGCCCAGAGCGCCGCGCCCACCGTCGAGCAAAGGAAGATGCTGACCGCCAGCCACGAGCGCCCCGGCCCAAGCAGCGAGTCGATCAGCCAGATCCCGATCACCACCCCCGCCGCGGCATATCCCCCGTGGTTGATGATGCGCATGGGCCCAATCTGCCACTCATGCCAGGAATTGGCAATCCGCTCCGCAACCCGCAGAATGGCCATCCAAATCTCCCGCATTCGTACCACGAGCGCATAGGCCAGAACCCCAGCCAGAACGTCGGTTATCGAATGCATCCCCGTAGTCACGCAACTGAGGGCCACCAGCGCTGCCCACGTCCACCAGAGAAGTCTTTTCGCGCGTCCACCCTCGCCCAGCGCGGAAGCGGCAATCAAAGCCCAGACCACATGGAAGGCGGGGAACGCGGCGATCCCTGAATAGGGCGTTCTCTCCCATAACAGCAACTGGCCCATCGGTCCGGCCGCATGGAAGGGACGGGGCGGCACGTAAAACGGCAGCAGAAGATAGAGCGGAAAGATCAGCGCCATGGCCTGAAGGCCGCGCACGGCAAAGCGCCTGAGAGCGTGCCCGGAGACAGAGAGGAGGGGCGCAAAGAGCACCACCAGGTAGGTGCTGGCGTAGAGGATCTCCGTCTGCTCGATCACCGGCAGGCGGCCTTCGAAAGGCAGGTAAGTGGTCGCCGCGTCAGTGGGCCTGCCCAGCGCCCCCAGCAGCTCGAAGATTGCCAGCCACGGCAGCAGGACCACGGGATAAACGCGCAACCGCTCCAGAAGAGACGGTGCATCGGGCCGATCCTGGGGCAGCCAGGGAGAGAAAGCCGGCGCTCCGAAGCGATTGCGCAGGTCGGGCATCTCGTAGCCCAGAACCAGCGCCGCGCTGGCCAAAGCCACGCTGGGCGTGACCAGCCACAATCCGCTGGCTGAGCCGGTGAGTATGGCCATGCCCGCGCAGGCTATCGTGAACCCGCCATAGATGGGATGCGGAATCAGGCCATAGATGCCGCTGGCGACGAAGCGCGACGGAGGGAATGCGTTCATCGGCAAGCCGCCGCCGTAGTGCCAAAGCGATAACATGCCCGCCGCCATCGCGATCGCACCCAACGCCAGCAGCGCGAATCCAAGGTCGATGGAATGCAGCGCCGCAAGATGCACGGCGTCTCGCGCGCCATGAGCCCACAGCGCCAGCCCCACCGGAAGAACGGCGACGAATAGCGCACCGTAAAGCAACTTGGGCAGACGAGAGCGAATCAGGTTTTCCAATGGACCACCTCGTGAATTGCCCAGCCGTTGCTCACTCGTGCCTGCGCGTTCAGGATTCCACGGCTCCGCCACTTGTGCTCTTCTATGTTGGCGAGAGAGCGCGGGAGCATCTTGCGCAGGGCCGGCGCTCCAGGGAGGATTGTAGAACCCAGCCGTCCGGCGCGCAGGGGGAAGCTCTCGTCCATGCGCAGAGTGGCTTGGCGCAGTGCGACTTCAGAATCGGAGACCGACAGAGTCTCGCACCGGTTGCCGTTGTGGACTGCAAAGCTGGTCGCGTAGGAGCCTTGCCAGTCGATCCAGGCCAGCGAGTCCTCGGCCGAGACGAAACGCCCCCAACGCAACTGACTCATCGGCAACTGCCACGGAGGCAGCGTCACTGTGAGGCACTCGGCATAACCCAGGCCAGTGAGCTCGCGGTCCCCGATGCGAAGATGAACCGAAGCTCTCGGTTGAAGACAGTTCCATAGCACGGAGCCGGAGGCGTCCTCGTAGACTGTCTGCTGGAAAGGCGCTGCGGAAGCCTCCCATCTGCCGGAGACTCCCAGCCGGGGAAGCTCGACAAGGATTTCGCCATCCGTTGCAGAGAGCCGGTAGCGACCCATGGAAGCATGCGATTCCACCGACCGGCCATCGGCTGAAAGAACGCTGCTGTAAGCCGCATGGAGGCCGCGCCACCGCAGCTCGGCGCAATAGAGGATGACTGCGTCGCCCGGATCGGTGACGCAGTCCATATACCATTTGACGAGCAAGAACGGCGTTGCTTCCACCCGCGTTCGGACTCCTTTCCGAGCCGCATCTCGTAGTTTGAGATTTCTCCGGAACGCCCGATTATATTCCCCGCATCATGGGCAGAGGAAAGCCGTAGCGAACCCGCGCCTTGCGTTCCTGCCGCAACAAATGCAGCCCACGATCCTCAAATCGCGGAACGCGAAAAGGCCGCCATCTTCCGCAAAGCCCTATGAGCCGCAATCCCTCCCAGCGCAAACAGCATCGGAAAGCACTCCAGCGTATAGCGCGCCTCCGGAGCCTCCACAGTCATCAGCAGGCAACTGCGCAACGCCATATACGCCAGCATCCATCCCCAGAAGCGCGGCCGCAGGCACAGCCCCGCCAATCCCAGCAGCAGGTAAAGCGCGTTCAGCCCCGCGCAGGCCCAGCTGACCAGCGATTCCGCCGGGTGAGACGCATAATTCCACCAGTCCAGGTCGTCGTAGAGATTCTCCACCCTAGGCCGCAGCCACATATCGGCCACCCGCCCCAGCGGCAGCCAGACGTAGTAGCGCAGCGGGTGGGCAGCCAGGCGCTCCTCGGCCAGCCGCGCAAACCGCTCGTCGATCTCATGCGTCAGCAACTGCCCGCCGCGGTTGTAGTCCTCGGCCAGCGCCGCGGTCTCCGCATACTGCTCGGGCGAGTCGAAGGCCCGGCCGGGCAGCTTGCTCACCTCCAGCAGCCCGTCCGGCACATTCCAATAAATGTCGAAGGTCGAAACGAAGTCCAGGCACCAGCTTTTCACCCAGCGCTCCCAGCCTGGATGCGGGTCCTCATCCGGGTCGGTCGCCAGCCGCGGCGCCAGCGGCTCAACGACGTGGAAGACCCGCCAATTGCGCCAGGTCCAGGCGGCAAAGGGCATCAGCGCCAGCAACACGCAGACCACGGCCATGCGCGCCAGCCTCTGGCGTGAAACCGCCCCGCGCCCCAACCCCACCACCAGCGCCGGCGCCAGCGTCACTCCCACCAGCGCCCCATCCGGCCGCAGCAGCGCCGCAAAACTTACCGCAAACGTAAACCACAGCGCACAGCCCCACCCCGGCCTTGCCCGGAACCGCGCCGCCGCCCACAGCGCCAGCGCGATCGCAAACAGCGTCGGCGATTCCGGCATCGGGACCACCGAATAAGAAGCCGTGAAGGGGCAAAGCGCCACCAGCCATAGCGTCGCCAGCCCCGCCCCTGGCGAGGCGATGCGGCGCACAAAATCGGCCAGCAGCAGGCAGCCGGCCAACTCCAGCGCAATCTGCGCCCAGGCTGCCGAGGCGTAATTCTCCATCCCGAATACCCGGAAGCAGGCAGCCAGAAACAGTGGATAGCCGGGTAGCCGGATCAGCGTGGGATACATCTCGCCGCCGGCTCCGGTCAGCGCATACCGGCCGTGCAGCAGCAGGTTCTTTGCCAATCCCCCATAGACCGGTGCGTCCCCATTTACCGCAAAGAACTCCATGAGCATCCACAAGCGCAACGCCAGGCCGGCGGCAAGGGCGAGCGTCACGGGCAGCGCGCTGCGCACGCCGGCAAATCTCCGGCCCGGCGCCGTCAATTGACTCTCGTGGGCGGCTTCCATACGATTCGTACTGTATAGCGTAGACCGTTGCCGCGGTTTTCGCCCAGGTGGAGACCAGACCAGCCCCGCTTATGCCGGATAAGCAGATATTCTTCGATCCTCAACGCAAGCGATGGAAGCGGCTGCGGCGCATCCTGGACGCGGCCGCCGTCCTATTTACGTTGGTGCTGGCCGCTTTCATCTTCAACGTGCTGCGCTTTCAGCAGTTGCCCGAGCTGCTGCTGCCCACCCCCAAGCACAACTACAGAGCCTTGCCCGACCGTCCTCCCCTCCTGCATGGCGCCAAAGGCCAGCGCCCTGCCCGCCGAAAGACCGCCCGCAAGCCCTCCGAGATTCCGCTCAACTCCGGTGAAGGTCTGCGCGCGGCCTATTACGTCCCCTACGACGAGGCCAGCTACTCGTCGTTCAAGGAGCACGTCCACCAGATCGACATGCTGTTTCCCGAGTGGCTTCACGTCGACGCGCCCCAGCCTACGCTGCTGGGCTTGAACAACGACAGCCACCGCGAGTATCCGATCATCGACGGCGGCACGATCCACGACCCCGACGACGGAAACCGAATCAAGCGCGTCATCCAGGCGGCCAAGGAAGACACCGAAATCTTCCCTCACCTGAACAATTTCAACCCCGGCGCCCAGAGTTGGGACGCCGGCTTCGGCGACGTCCTCAAGGATGCCGGTAAGCGCACTGCCCTGCGCCGGCAGATTGTCGGCTTTTTCACCGCGTATCCGGTTTATCGCGGCCTTTCGCTGGACTTTGAAAGCCTGCCCGATGATGCCAACCCGGCCTATCTCAGCTTCGTCCAGGAGCTGTACGCCGACCTGCACCCGCGCAACCTGCGCCTCTACGTCAATGCCGCTGTTTCCACTCGCGACGACGATCTCAAGCTGATCTCCGCCACCTCCGACGGCATCATCCTCATGAACTACGACCAGCATCAGATCACTAGCGACCCCGGGCCCATCGCCAGCCAGGAGTGGTTCGTGGGCAACCTGACCCGCGTCCTCAAAACCGTGCCCAAGGAGAAGCTCATCTGCGCCATCGGCAACTACGGCTACGATTGGGCTCTCTCCATTCCCGATGCAAAGAATCGCAGGCATCCCAAACCCAAGGTCCTCAACACGGAAGACCTGCATGTCGCCGACGCATGGCAGCGCGCCTCCGACTCCGACGCCGACCTCGATCTCGACTACGACACCCTGAATCCCCACTTCGAGTACATCGATGAGGACAGCAATCAGCGCCACGTCGTCTGGTTTCTCGATGGAGTTACGGTACTCAACGAGTTGCGAGCCGCCCGCGACTTGGGTCTACAGACCTTTGCACTTTATCGTCTGGGCTCCGAGGATAGCTCACTCTGGAACGTCTGGGACAAGCCCAGCAGCCCCGACTCGCTCCAGGCTCTTGGCTCCGTCCAGTCCGGCCACGACGTGGACACCGAGGGCGAAGGCGACATCCTCCGCGTCACCGGACTGCCCCAACCCGGCAAGCGCACCGTCTCCGTCGACACCGACGAGCCTGATCCCCGAAAGAAGCTCATCGTCGATGAGCACATGGACGTTTATCCCCGCACCTACACCATCGAGCAGTACGGCTACCATCCCAATGAGGTCGCGCTCTCCTTCGACGACGGCCCCGACCCCAAATGGACGCCCAAGATCCTCGACATCCTCAAACAGAAGAACGCCAAAGGCGCCTTCATGCTCATCGGCGCCGAGGCCGCCGAGAACGTCGGCGTTATGAAGCGGGTGCTGCGCGAAGGCCACGAGATCGGCAACCACACTTATACCCACCCCGACATCAGCGAAATCTCCCCCCGACAGCTCGACCTCGAGGTCAAGCTCACCGAACGCCTATTCGCTAGCAAACTCGGCATCCAGCCCCTCTACTTCCGTCCTCCCTACGACATCGACGAGGAACCCGACACCGACGACCAGGCCGCCCCCGTCGTTCGCATTCAGAACGACGGCTACACCATCGTGGGAAGCAAGCTCGACACCAATGACTGGAACGAGCATCCTCCCAAGTCCCCCGCCGAAATCACCCAATCGATTCTCACCCAGCTTGAGACCATGAAGACCAAGCCGCAGTTCCGCGGTTCCGTCATTCTGCTCCACGACGGCGGCGGCGACCGCTCCGCCACCGTCGCCGCCCTGCCCGTCCTCATTGACGCCCTCCGCGCCCGCGGCTACGCCATCGTCCAAGTCTCCGCGCTCATGGGCAAAACCACCGCCGAGGTCATGCCCCAGCTCACATTCCGCCAGTATCTCCGCGCCTTGCCGGACTCCATCGCCTTCTCCAGCGTCGCCCTCATCGCCAAGTTCATCTTCTACGTCTTCTTCTTCGGCGATATCCTCATGAGCGCCCGCCTCATCCTCGTTGGTCTCTTCGCCATCATCGACCGCCTCCGCAAGCCCCGCGGCATGGCCTCGCCCGGCTACAATCCGCGCGTCGCCGTCCTCATCCCCGCCTTCAACGAGGAGGCCGTCATCGTGCGCACCATCCGCTCCGTCCTCAACTCCACTTACAAGAACCTCCACATCATCGTCATCGACGACGGCTCCTTCGACCGCACCGCCGACGAAGCCCGCGAAGCCTACGCCGCCGAGATCGCCGCCGGCCGCCTCCAGGTTCTCTCCAAACCCAACGGCGGCAAGGCCGCCGCCCTCAACTACGCCCTCGATCGCATCAGCGAAGAAGTCTACGTCGGCATCGACGCCGACACCGTCATCGCCGCCGACGCTATCGCCAAACTCATTCCCCACTTCGAGGATCCCCGCATCGGCGCAATGGCCGGAAACGCCAAGGTCGGCAACCGCGTCAATCTCTGGACCCGCTGGCAGGCCCTCGAATACATCACCAGCCAGAACTTCGAGCGCCGCGCCCTCGACCTCTTCCACGTCGTCACCGTCGTTCCCGGCGCCATCGGCGCATGGCGCACCGCCCCTGTGAAGGCTGCCGGCGGCTATCCCCTCAACACCGTCGCTGAAGACGCAGACCTCACCATGAACCTCCTCGAACAAGGCTTTCAGGTCAACTACGAAGACCGCTCACTGGCTTACACCGAAGCTCCCATCGACGCCAAAGGACTGATGCGCCAGCGCTTCCGCTGGTCTTTCGGCACGCTCCAAGCGGTTTGGAAGCATCGCGCCGCCTTCATCCGCAACAAGGCCATGGGTCTGTTCGCCCTGCCCAATATCCTCATCTTCCAGATGCTTCTTCCCCTGGTCTCGCCCTTCATCGACCTCATGTTCCTGGCGGGCATCGTCAACTACTTCGTCGATCGCCACTACCACCCCGTAGCCGCCTCGACGGCCAGCCTGGAGAAGCTGCTGGCGTACTTCGGCGCCTTCCTGCTCATCGACTTCGTTACCTCCTCCGTCGCCTTCTCGCTGGAGCGCCGCCACCCCGCCAACAAAGGCTCCGGCTGGCTCCTCTTCCACATCTGGCTGCAGCGCTTCGCCTACCGCCAGGTCTTTTCGATCGTGCTCTTCAAGACCCTCAAGCGCGCCATCGACGGCAAACCCTTCAACTGGGACAAGATCGAACGCACGGCAAGGATGAGCAAAGCCACCGAGGCGCTGACGGAGATGCCGTAGGCCAGGTGGCGAAACCTAGCTGGGCTTGACCAATCCGAGGCCGTCTGGACCGCTGAGTGAAGGAGCCGCAAAGGAGCGCACCGCCGATGCACAAACCGCGCGTCCTCTTCCTGGGCCGAACCACGCTCGACCTTCTCTACCGGCTCGACCGGATGCCGGAGGAGGACACCAAGACCTATGCGCGCGACCTTCAAGCCGCGCCCGGCGGACCCGCGCTCAACGCCGCCATCACCCACGCGCTGCTCGGCGGCAGGGCCATGCTGGTCAGCGCCGTCGGCGGCAGACCGTGGGCCGCGCCGGTGCGCAGCCAGCTCCGCCGCCACGGCGTTCGACTTCTCGACCTCGCCGCAGGCACGGACTATGAAACGCCGCTGTGCGCCGTGCTGGCCAATGCCGTCAACGCCACCCGCACCATCGTGAATCCGCCCATCTCCCGGGTTCCCCTCCGTCATCTCTCGGCTTCATGGGCCGCTGAGGCGCCGTCTTCCTGGGGTGGAATCCCGCCCATCGTCCTCACCGACGGCTTCTTCTTCGAGGAAACCTCGGCCCTGCTCTCCGCCTGTAAGGACGCGGGAGCGGCGCTCTGCCTGGATGGCGGCAGTTGGAAGCCGGGAACCGCGGAACTGGCTCCGTTGCTTACGGCTGCGATTTGCAGCGAGCGCTTTGCCATTCCCGGCCGCAGCGGCGGCCCAGACGGCGATTCAGACGCCGTCTTTGCCTGGTTTGCCGCCTGCGGCGTCCCCTATGTGGCCGTCACGCGCGGTCCAAGATCCATTCTAGCCAGCGACCGCGGCCACCGCTTCGAGATCGAGGTAGCCAGGATTGCCGCCATCGACACACTCGGCGCGGGCGACGTCCTGCACGGAGCCTTCTGCCACCACTTCGCCCGCAAGCCCGACTTTGAGCCGGCGCTACGCCGGGCCTCCGCAATCGCAACGCTCTCCTGCCAAGGCATTGGCGCCCAGGCCTGGGCCAGGCAACCCGGCAGCACGACTGCCGTGTGACCCTGGCAATTCCACGGTCTCTCTCAATGGCAGCAACTCAGCACCTCGCTGGGCAAGCGAGTTGGCGGGCAAGCGGGTCCAGCGGAGATGCAAGCCTGCACGGGAGATGCGAAGCGGGGCGGGCAAGCGGACACGAGGGGAGCCGGGAGATGAGAATGCCGAAGCATAAGACGCAACTCCCGGCGGGGAGGGCTTGAGGAGTGGGGTGCGGTCTGAGACCGTGGGACACAGCGTACGAGACTGGGCCGCGGGCTCAGGCTGCGGTCTTGGAAGCTTGCCTGGTTCTCGCCTGGCCGTTCAAAGAAACGGGTTGCAGTTTGAAGGAGTTGTTTCCAGCCGGAATCATTGCCATGGGAATGGGGAATCGATCCGGCATTGCATGGAAGTTCTTTGACTCGAGCCAGGCGCATAGCCGGGGATCGTGAATCTCAGGCTGGTCCTGCCAAAAGTCAGGCGACAGCCCACACTGAATCTGGAGATGATCCAGTTGCAACTCGATGACCGCAACATGCTTAGGGAAGTAACGCCGGACATTGGAAACACCGACGTTCAACCCCGTGAGGCTGCGGCCCTTGCTTTGAGTTTTGACCACCATAATTGCCTGCCCTTCAACGTGAGATGAAGTCAGTCTAGGGAGCGAAGGCGGGAGGAAGCCAGTTCCGGAGCGGGAAATCCACAGTGGGATCTCCTCATTTGAAACGCACCAGACGGCATGACCAAATTGGGACGATAGTGCGCCCATTTATTTGTTCTGTCAAGATGACTTTGGCCGGGGTCAAAGTCCCGTCAACACGGGCGAAGCAAGATCGGACCGCGAACCCTTTTCCTCGCGCACGATCTGGCCGTCGCGCATGTACAGAATCCGGCTGGCGATGGCCGCGGCCTCGGGATTGTGGGTGATCATCAGCGTGGTCTGGCCCAGCTCCCGGTTCGACCTGAGCAGCATGTGCAGTACAGCTTCGGAGTTCTTCGTATCCAGGTTGCCGGTCGGCTCGTCGGCCAGCACAATGGCCGGCTTGGTGATCAGCGCGCGCGCAATGGCCACCCGCTGCTGCTCGCCGCCGCTCAACTCCGAGGGCCGGTGCGGGAGCCGCCCCTGAATCGACAATAGATCGCTGAGATGATCGAGATACTTGAGGTCCAGCGGCTCCTTCTTCCCGCCGGCGGAGCGCCCGCTGACGGCCCACGCAATCTCGATATTGCCCATCGCCGAAAGCGTGGGCAGCAGGTTGAACTTCTGGAAGACGAAGCCGATGCGGTGCTTGCGCAGCCGCGTGCGCTCGCCGTCGCTGAGCGTGGCAAAATCCACACCGTCGATTACCACGCGGCCCTCGGTGGCCTGGGTAAGCCCGCCCAGCAGGTAGAAGAGCGTGGACTTGCCCGATCCCGAGGGGCCCACGATGGCTACGAACTCCCCGCGCTCGACGGCCAGCGAGACCCCGCGCACCGCGGTGACCTGGATTCGGCCCGCCGTATAGATCTTGGTCAGGTTCTCGGCGAGGATGATCGGCGAAGACGATTCGGATTGCACTTACACATTGTAAACGCGGCTGCCGTCCGGCTTACTCGGGGTTGACTGTGATCTGGGCCGCAGTCGCTACAAGCGCGAATTGGGCTTTCTGCCGACTAGCTAGCGGGCGCTCATCGCGGGGGCTTCGACGGTCATTCCTGCGGATTTCCAGGAGCCGCCGTCACTGCCCGCCCCTGTTCATTAGCGGACACCCGGCGGCGGAAGCGGACACCCAATCCGGTTCCAGAACGCCTGAGCTATCCCGCAAGCGGCTTTGTTCTCATCAATTTGTGTCTTCTGCACTTTGGCTATCGAGTTGCCTATCTTCTCCAAGTAGGCCCATCGTCTCCCGGAGGCCGGACATGACCACTCTGCTGCAGGATCTGCGATTCGCCATTCGCCAGTTGCGCAAATCTCCCGGGTTCACCATCATTGCCGTTTTGACGCTGGCATTGGCGATCGGTGCAAACGCCGTGGCTTTTGGCATGCTGAACGCGCTGATCCTGCGCCCGCTGAATATGCCTCGGGCGCAGAGCCTCTACGGAATCGAGCACGGAAGCGATTATGGGTATCAGTCGTATCCCGACTATCTCGATCTGCGCGACCGCAATCGCAGCTTCGATAGTCTGGCGGCTTTTACCGTAACTCAGGCAGGGCTGGGCATCGGCAAAGACCCATCCCGCGTCTTCGGATATGAAACCAGCGGCAACTACTTCGACACCTTGGGCATTCAGCCGTATCTGGGCCGCTTCTTCAGCGCCTCCGATGAGCGCGGCGCCAACAGCGCGCCGTATATCGTGCTCAGCTACGCCTATTGGCACAGCCACTTTCACGATGAGCGCGGCGTGGCGGGCCGGATCGTCCAGCTCAACAAGCATCCTTTTACCATCGTCGGTGTTGCGCCGCCTGAGTTCCACGGGACGTTATTGTTGTTCTCTCCCGATTTCTTTGTGCCGCTGATTAACCGGGAACAACTGGATGGAGAGAACAATTTGAACGCGCGGGGGGTGCGTTGGATCTTTGAGGTGATCGGACATCTGAAGCCGGGAGTGACTCCCGCACAGGCGGTTGCCGATCTGAACTTCGTAGGATCGTACCTGGCAGAAAACTATCCGAAAGAAGATGGGTTAAAGAGTTTTACATTGGCGCGTCCAGGCCTTTATGGCGATTCTTTTCGCCGTCCGGCACGAGCGTTTTTGACAGGATTGATGCTGTTGGCGGGGTTGATTCTGCTGGCCGCGTGCGCCAACCTGGGCAGCCTGTTTGCGGCGCGCGCCGCCGACCGTTCCCGTGAGGTTGCTCTCAGGCTCGCGCTCGGTTCGAGCCGCATGCGCATTCTGCGGCAGCTATTGACAGAGTCCGTGCTCCTTTCACTCGCCGGAGGCGCCGTGGGACTGATGGGGAGCATCGTGTTGCTGCGCCGGCTGAGTGTGTGGCAGCCAATACCGGGGTTTCCCTTCTATGTGCCTGTAACTCCAGACGCAAAAGTCTACCTGGTAGCTCTGGCTTTGGCATTGGTAAGCGGATTCCTCTCCGGTATCGTTCCAGTACGCCAGGTGCTCAGGGCCAACCCATATGAGATCGTCAAGTCGGGGTCGAGCGCTAGGTTCGGGCGGCGAATGACGGTCCGCGACGTTCTCCTCGTTCTGCAAATCGCCGTCTGTGCCGTCCTCGTCACGTCTTCGATAGTGGCCGTGCGTGGGCTGGTGCGCTCGCTGCACAGCAACTTCGGATTTGAACCGCGAAACGCGATGCTGGCAGATACCGACCTGAAGATGGCTGGTTACAGCCTCGACAGAGCGCCGGCTATGCAGAGGCGGATGATCGAAGCGGTGGAGACGATTCCCGGCGTCGCGCAAGTGGGATCGGCGAATTCAACGCCATTAGGCGCGATTCAGGTGCAGTCGCCCGTCTTTAAGGATGAAACCAGAGATATGAGGCAAGCGAATGCTGCCGCCACAGCATTTATGTACGATATATCTCCCCTTTACTTTGAGGCGGCTGGCACTTCGTTGTTAGCGGGCAGGACTTTCTCATGGCGCGACGATAAAAATGCCCCGCGCGTAGCGGTAGTGAACCGGGAATTCGCAAGCAGAGTCCTTGGTTCCATCACCGATGGAGTGGGCAGATACTTCAAGTTGCCGGATGGAACGCACATACAAGTGGTGGGTCTCGTCGAAGACGGAAAATACATGAGCCTTACCGAAGAGCCGCAGGCGGCGATGTTCTTCCCCATGCTGCAATCGCCATCCAGCCAGACATTTCTGGTGGTGCGGCCAAAAGGCGAATTGGGCCGCGATCCGCAACAACTGGCCGCGGCCATAAGGAGCAAACTGCGCGATCTGGATGCGGAATTACCCGCTGAGACGGAGACGTGGACCAGCGCACTTGTCGCAGTGATGTTTCCATCGCGATTGGCGACGGTGTCGCTGGGTATACTGGGCCTGATGGGCGCCATGCTGTCAATCACCGGCATCTTTGGAATGGCCGCGTACTCGGTGAGCAAGCGGCTGCGGGAGTTGGGCATCCGCATCGCGCTCGGTGCCACGCGCAGGGAAGTGTTGCAAGCGGCGCTGGGACGGCCATTTAGATTGTTGGCGATTGGTTCGGCGGCGGGATTGGCGCTGGGAATCCTGGCGAGCCGGGTGTTGGCGTTCATTGTGTATCAGGCGACGCCGCGCGATCCCCTGGTGTTGGCGGGTGTTGTTCTGGCCATGTCTCTGCTAGGACTCTTGGCGACGTGGCTTCCAGCGCAGCGCGCGCTGTCGGTCGATCCTGCAATCCTGCTGCGCGATGAGTGAGCCGGCTTGATAGGAATGATGAATGCTGCGCGCGGCCCGGCGGTGAATATGAATTCCCGTCGTCGCTTCTCGAACAGCTTGCCCTGCAACTCCCTGAGGATTCGCCAAGTCTATCGGGTGGTACGATGGTGGACGACCCCAGACCCAGGCTTCCGGAGGGGCGCCATGCCATGACACGTGCCAAGGCTGAGTTTAGAAGGCTTGCCCTGGACGGGAAGGGCCGGGTCCGCGGCGGCCGCCTCGCGGCGGTGCTGCTGGGCGCGCTGGCGCTGGCCTGGCCGGCGTTCTATAACGGCTTCCCGCTGCTTTATGCGGATTCGATGACCTATCTCGGCGATGGCCGGATCGTAGCCCGGGCATTGTTTCTGCATCGGTTCTCGGACTACTACGGCCTGCGCTCCTTCTTCTATAGCCTGGGCATCCTTCCCTGGCACTGGAATCTAACTCCGTGGCCCGTCGTCGCCCTGCAATGCTTCCTGGTTGCCTATGTCGTCTGGCTTGTCGTGCGCTCCATCTCGCCGTTTCGCCCCATAACTTGTTACGTGATTCTCATTCTTCCGCTCAGCCTGCTTACCAGCGCCAGTTGGTACGCCGTATTCATCATGCCAGACATTCTGGGCCCGGTTTTGTATCTCTGTGTCTATCTTCTTGCCTTTGCCCGCGATACTCTCTCCCGCACCGAGCGGCTGGCTTTGTATCTCATCGCCTTTTGGGGCGCAACTGCCCATGCCACGCACCTTCTGCTGGCGGCCGGCCTTTGTGTGCTGCTGGCCGTGTTTGCCGCATTCGAGCGAAGGCCGTCTCCTGGCCGCTTCCGGGCCGTGGGCGAAGTGGCATCGATCGTCGCTCTGGCGGCGGCGGCCCAGATGGCGCTGCACGGCTATCTGTATGGGAAGCCCTCGCTGAACGGCGAACGCCCGCCCTATCTGATGGCCCGGGTGACCGCCGATGGCCCCGGACGCTGGTACCTGGAGCAGCACTGCCCCCAGTTGCATTGGGCGGTCTGCAGCCATCTCAAAGCGCTCACCAGCGATCCGGACGATTTTCTCTGGGCGCCCGAGGGAGTATATGACAGCTCCTCCAGCGCGGAAAGAGCGCAGATCGATCAAGAGGAGATGCCTCTGGTTCTGGCCGCGATCCGCGCCTACCCTCGCGAGCAGCTTCTGAAGTCGGCCGGTAACTTCCGCGATCAGCTTCTGGCCTTCGGCTTATATGGTTTTGATTCCAGCCCGTGGATACGGGAACAATTCAATGACGTGCTCCCCAGGGCGCGATCGAGTTATCTTGAGAGCCGGGAGGCGCGGGATGCACTGCCGCTCGATCTGCTTTCTGACATCCAATGGTGGACCGTAGTTGCTTCGCTCGGGGCTATGGGAATGCTGATTCCATTTCTCTGGCGCCGGCACTCCAAACGGCTTGCCGGGCTGAGCTTGGTGATTGTCTCCATGGTGGTTGCCAACGCAATGGTCACGGGCGTCCTGTCCGATGTGGAGGATCGCTATGAATGCCGCGTGATCTGGCTGATTCCGTTTCTGGCGGGAATCTTCCTTCTGGATGCCCTCCAGCAGCGGGGGACAAGAAAGGGGATCGCCGCCCTGTCGCAGGAGGAACGCTGAAGCGGGACGGACGGCGGGGTTTGCATCGATGGGGAGATCTCAGGAGGCGCTGGCGGCCTCGTCCGGGTTCACCAGGTCGCGAAGTTCCTTGGAAGGCTTGAAGTAAGGCACCCGTTTGGCCGGAACCTCGACGCGTTCGCCCGTCTTGGGATTGCGTCCGATGCGAGGATTGCGCTGCCGGATGCGGAAGGATCCGAAGCCGCGAATCTCAATCTTGTCCCCACCCTGCAGCGCCCCGATCACCGACTCGAAGATGGTTTCAACAATGACTTCCCCGTCGCGGCGAGTCAGGTCGCCAAGGCTGGTCACCTTCTCCACCAGGTCTGCCTTTGTCATTTTCCTTTAAGCCTCCGCTCACAGCATAAACGGATTTTGTCCCTAAGAGCGTGAAAAAGAAGCCCTTCTTGCAAAAAATGCGCCTTTGCTCATCGCCAGGCCGGCGGAAAATGGCCCCGGCCGGAGATTCAATGCCGCATCCCCGCCCAGCGGCGCTATCATGTCCAGAGCCTTTCCCTTGAGATCGGGTCCGGCAGAAGCCGGAACCCCGGCAGGCGGTGGCCGCTCGCGTGACTCAGCATCCGAAATACAGCATTGTCATTCCGGCCTTCAATGAAAGCGCCCGCATCCTCGCGACGCTCCAGTCGGTCGCGGCCTGCATCCGCGAGCGCGGCTGGCGGGCGGAGGTCATTGTGGTCAATGACGGCTCCAGCGACTCGACCGCCGACATCGTCCAGGCCTTTGCCCGCAATGCGCCTGAGGTTCGCCTCATCGAAAACCCCGGCAATCGTGGCAAGGGATACAGCGTGCGCGCCGGAATGCTGCAAGCCGTGGGCGAGGCGGTCTTGTTCACCGACTCCGACTTGTCAGCGCCCATCGAGGAGGCCGAGCGCCTGTTCGACGCCATCGCTCAGGGCGCCGACATCGCCATCGGCTCCCGCTGGCTGGAGAGCGGCCGCCAGACCCACCGCCAGCCCCTCTACCGCCAGTTCTTCGGCCGCTGCTTCAATGCCCTCACCCGCGCCGTCATGGGGTTGCGCTTTGCCGATACCCAGTGCGGCATCAAGGCCTTTACCCGCGCCGCCGCCCAGACCGTCTTCCAGCTTCAGACCATCGAGCGCTGGGGCTTCGACCCGGAGATTCTGTTCATCGCCCTCAAGCGCGGCCTCCGCGTCGTCGAGGTTCCGGTGAGCTGGGCTCACGACGACCGCTCCCGCATCAGCTACCTCAGGGACGGCCTCAAGATGCTGGAAGAGATCGCCATCATTCGCTGGAACGCACTCCGGGGACGCTACGGCAAGCAGGTCGAGCAGGTTCATCGCGCCGATGAGACTCTGTAGGATTCGAGAGCCGTTCCCTCAGACGACCAACCGTGGATCGAGAACGGTAATTCCGGCGTAACGAGTGAAATCCTGAACGTTGAAGGTCAGAATGCTTTTCGCGCCATGGATCATCATTGCGGCAACCAGCCGGGCATCGTGGCTGTTCTTGCCAGATACGCGGTACGTGGCGATGAGTCGCTCCCATTCGCTCTGCAAAGGCGCTTCCGGCAGCAATGTGAAAAGGCGCTTGAGAGCAAGCACTTGCCCCATCGCTTCCTCAACCGTAAGGCTAAGGCCGTTTTCCATCACCGGTCGCGTCGCAACGGCCCAGAATTCGACGAGATTCTGCGAGGTGATTTGCAACATTTCATTTCGGATGCGCAGCGCATCGAGCGCCCGTGCGGCGATTGGCGCATGGGCGGAATGCGGCTGCAATAACCGCAACAGGATGTTGGTATCGAGCAGAACAGCCATCTATAGGCCGCGCGTTCCGTAGATGGAATCCCGGCTGATGGATTCATCCGACAGCGCAGGAGTGGTTGTAGAGTGACTGCGAATCCAGGCGTGAAGCTCACGGGACCATTCTTCGGCGCTCAGCGTGGTATTGGCGGATTCCCCTGCTCCCAGGCGTTGCCGGATGGTCTCGATGCCCACTCCGACAACATCTTCGGGGATGCGGATCAGTCCTGCATGGATCGCCTGCCCGACCACTTGCTCCTGTTCCGGACTCAACTGAATAGCCATCGGAGGCCTCCGTACCTATTCTTCCACTCCATCTGCCAGAATGCAATCCGGGTAGGGAAGCGCATTTCAGGACGCCAGTTTCACCGCCGGCAACCGGCGCGCCACGCACGGAACTGCCCAGGCGGCGGCTGCATCGAGTATCTTTTCATCAGCACAATTCCGCTCACGCCAAGCTGCTTCTGTTGCAAGAAGGCTTCATGAATTCCGCAGAGAATCGCATAGACCCGGAGATTCAACCAGGACTAGGGGAAGCGCCACCGGGCGAGGCCGCGCCTGGCGCAGCCCCCGCGGCCGAGCCTGTCCCTCTGACTGCGGATACGAAGGGATATCGAGGCCTGCGCTGGATTTTCATCGGCAGTCTGGGTCTGCGCGCCGGCTGGTCGGTGCTGATCGCTGTAATCTTCTACCGTCTCTTTACTCCCGTACTGGGAACAATTGCGGTTGGGCTTTATCCCGCTCTTGCAACTTCCGATTTCTCGCCAACCGCGGCGCTCTTCCAGGAGCTGATTCCATTGCTGTCCATAGTGGCTGCCGGCATGCTTCTGGCGCGCATCGAGCACGGCGGAATACTGGACTACAACTTGAACGGCCCCCGGCGGCCTTTGCATTTCGTCGCCGGCGTGGCCGGAGGGTTTGCGGGGCTCTCGGCTCTGGTTGGCGCTCTGGCCTGGGGCGGCTGGCTGCATTTTGGCCCCATCGCGCTCTCCGGGACGGCAATCGTGAAGTTCGGCATGCTTTGGGGAGTGGTCTTTCTTCTCGTGGGCTGCGTGGAAGAGGGAACCTACCGCTGCTATCTGCAGTTCACCCTCGCGCGCGGCATCAACTTCTGGTGGGCGCTGGGAGTTATCGGCGTCGTCTGCCTCGACCTGCTGTTGCGGTCTACGGGCAACGCAGGCATCATCGCGTTCCTCTGGCTGAACCCTCCGCCCATGGTGAGGGGCGACGGCGCCTGGGGCGTCTATGCCGCTGCGCTGATAGGTTTGGTTCCCTGCCTGCTGCTGCACATGAGGAAGGCGCCGGGAGCGGCCTTCTGGCAGGCGGCATGGGTCACATCGACCCTCTTCGGCTTGATCCACCTCAGCAACGGTGGCGAGAACTTTATCGGCATCTTTGCCGCCGCGGCCATCGGCTTCGTCTTCTGCGTCAGCGTGCGGCTGACCGGCTCGGCCTGGTGGGCGATCGGCTGCCACGCCGCCTGGGACTGGGCTGAGACCTACTTCTACGGCGCTGCCGACAGTGGCCTGCCCGCGCACGGCCACTACCTGACGACCACCCCGGCGGGCAATCCGCTGTGGAGCGGCGGCACGGATGGCCCCGAGGGCAGCCTGCTGGTGCTGGGCGTCATTCTGCTCTTGCTCGCGGCGCTGCTCGCAGTTTATGGCCGAGGAAGCTCCGCCGCGCCGGCGCTGGAGCGGAGATCAGGATAAACCCATGCGACTTTGGCTCAATCGTACCGGCGAAATTTCACTGCGCGAGCAGTTGATCACCCAGGTGGTGCTGGCCATCCTGTGCAAAGAACTGCTGCCAGGCCAGCGATTGCCCAGCACCCGCGATCTGGCGCGCCGGTTCGGCATCCACGCCAACACGGCCAGCGCCGCCTATCGCGAATTGGAACGCGAGGGCTGGGTTGAGTTCCGTCACGGCAGCGGCGTCTTTGTGCGCGCAACCCGGCCCTCCGCGCCGCTCTCGCCCGAGCTTGCCGTCGATCGGCTGATCGGCGAGCTGGCGGCCAAGGCGCGCAAGCTGGGCGCGCCTGAGCCCCTGGTGAGAGCCCGCCTGCGCCGCTGGCTCGTGAACCAGCCGCCGTCGCGCTGGGTGGTGATTGAGCCGGACACCGATTTGCGCGCCATCGTGATGCACGAGATGGAGCAGGCGCTTGCCTTCCCGGTCGCGGGCTGCGCTCCGGACGAATGCGCCGCGCCCGGCAATCTCGATGGCTCGATGCCCGTGGTTCTGCCCAGCAAGGCGGCTGGTGTGCGCAAGCTGCTGCCCGCTGGAACCGAATTGACTGTGCTGCAGGTGCATCCCATCTCGCTGGAACTGATGGCGCACCTGCAACGCTATATGCCCGAGCACGCCGGCGAACTGGTGGGCATTGCCTCGCGCTGGAAGGAGTTTCAGCGCATCGCCCAGACCATGCTGATCGCCGCCGGCCTCTCCCCGGAGAGCCTGCTGGTGCGCGACGCCACGCAGCCCGGATGGAAGCGCGGCCTGGAGGCAACCTCCGGGGTGGTCTGCGATGCGGTTACCGCGCTGGAGCTGCCGGCGGGCGCATTCCCGCTGCGCTTTACGCTGCTCGACGAGCCAACCCTGGCCGGCCTGCGCAAGCATGAGGAACAGCACGTCCCGTCCGCATAGCTAGCGATTGTGACACTTGCGAAACTGTCCCAATCGTCTCCCACACCCGCGCGCGCCTTCTCTAACATCGGTCCTTGTAAGGCCAGATAAGGAGTTCCGATGATTCGTTCACTGCTTCAAGCCGTTCTCTTCACAAGTCTTTGCCCGCTGCTGGTGGCACAGCAGTCATCGCAAGTTGCCTCAACCACCGCCGCCGAACAGTCTGCTGCGCCCGCGCAACAGGCGACCAATGCGTCGCAATCCAGCGCCGGCTCCGAGCGCAATCTGGCTATCAAGAACGCCCGGACAATCCACATCCTCTCTGAGACGGATTTTCTGACCGTCAGCACCCTGGACCGGGCTCTGATGATGCAGAAGGACTGGGAAAAGCTGGGCCTGAACATCGTCAGCAATCCGTGCGGGGCCGATCTGGAACTCCAAGTCAACAGGGTCGTGTTCACTCATATCCACACCTACATCCTTACGGACAAGGTGACGGGCATCGTCCTCGCCTCAGGCAGAGTCAGAGCCTTGGACGGAGTCGTTGCTTCCGGTCCCATGGCCGAGCAGATCGTGAAGATACTGTCCGCGGCCCGCCTCCAAGCCAGCCCAGCGGGCAGTGATCGAGGGCTCTGAGTGCGCGCGAGATAGCCTTGCGTCCGAACTTTTTGGAGCCTGAGGTGTGAATGGTGTTGGCGATGAAGAAACGAAACTTTGCCACTGTAGCACTGCTTACTGCGCTGGCTCTTCCGTGGCCAGCGCAGGCGCAGAAATATGACAAGGACAACCTGCCACGACTGCCGGGAGCGGAACTGTTGGTGAAGGGCTATCTGCCGGACAGGTTTCTGCTCACTACCGAAGACAAGACGCTCACGCTGCAAGAGGACGAGATCGGCTTCGATCATTTCCCCAATATTTCTGCAGATGGCAGCATCGTTGCCTCCGCGCATCGCATTCCCGGCGACCCTTCACGCGCCCCATGGCTCATCGCCAGCACCTATTCCGTAAAGGACGGCAAATGGACCGATCACCCTGAATTCGAGGGCGTATGGCGCTCTATCGCCATCTCTCCGGACGGTTCCAAGCTAGCCTGTGTCACGCGCGAAAGGTGGCAGCGGGCCCCCCTCGACCCACCGCGCTTCCTCCTCCGGGTCCTCGACCTTAGAACCGGAAAGATATCCGTGGTCACAGAGTCGTCAAAGGCTATGGGTTCCCCCACTTGGTCCCCGGACGGACGCCGTATTGCTTTCGACATGGTTTCTCCAAGTGTCTGGATCGGGTCGAACATCTGGTCGATTTACGTTGCCGATCTCGATACCGGCAAAATCTCACCGATTGGCATCGGCCTTTCTCCTTCCTGGTCCCCTTCGGAGAATGGATCGCGTTCGTTAGCTACATCCAGGATGACCAAGCTTCTTCCCAAAAACAAAACTATTATGCCGGGCGGTATTATGCCACCAGCTATTTTCAGATCAGCCTGATGAGTCCTGTTGGCACGCACACCCACATCCGCATGGGGTTCCGTCTTGGCGGGGCCGCCAACCTGAAGCCCGTTTGGTCACCGGATTCCCAGACGCTTCTGGTCAATGAATCGCGGGACATGGATAACGACACGTTCGACGTTTATACGCTGGACGTCGTCACTCACAAGGCCAAGAAGAAATTTAAGAACGTTGCGCCTGTTTACGGATGGGTGGAAGCTAAATAAGAGCGCGTCTTGGAAAAGGCGTTGTTTGGCTGAGCACGCCAAAGAGCATCGGCGCGTCGTCGGGGTTATCCTGTTCCTAGCCGATCTCAGATGCCCGACTCCGCTCCTGTGAATCAATCGCCTGAACTTCCCGCCGCGCCCGCGCCGCATCGCCACAAGCGCCGCTGGCCGCGGATTATGCTATGGTGCGCCGGCAGCTTGCTGACGCTGGTGCTGCTGGCTGCCGCGGCCGGAGTGCTGTGGCTGCGGGAGGCGGAGAAGGCTGCGCTGCCGGTGCTCGATGGCGATCTGCATATTGCCGGCCTCTCCGCGCCGGTCACGGTTCGCCGCGACGCCCACGGCGTGCCCCACATTGAAGCGGCCACGCAGGAGGATCTCTTCGTGGCTCAGGGCTATGTGACCGCGCAGGACCGCCTCTGGCAGATGGACCTCTTGCGGCGCAACGCCAACGGGGAGTTGGCGGAGGTAATGGGATCCTCGATGGCCGCCCACGACCGGATGCAGCGGGTTTTGCAGATTCGGAGGACGGCCGAGCGCGTCTACGCGAACCTGTCCGTCGAGGACCGCGCCCGCTTCGACGCCTACGCGCGCGGCGTGAACCTCTTCATGGAGCAGCATCGGGATTCGCCGCCGGCCGAGTTCAGGCTGCTGCACTATCGCCCGCGGCCGTGGAACGGCGCGGACTCGGTGAGCATCGGCCTGATGATGGCGCAGACCCTGGACGAGCACTGGCTTTCAAAGCTGGAGCGGGAGCGCATTGCCGCCAGGTTGAACAACCCCAAGCTGGAGGCTGATTTGTATCCGGTTGGCTCGTGGCGCGACCATCCGCCCACCGGCGTGGTGGTGGACCTGAGCCAGCCGCGCGCGGAGCCGCCACCGGCCAAGAACGATGACGACGATGAGGATGACGACAACTCCCAGGCCGGCGCCGCGCCGCCGCAAGCTATCGAGAGACTCCTTCCTGTGAAGGGTACGGGCTTTAGCCCGTACATACATTCAGCAAAGTTATCGCGGGCTTTAGCCCCTGCGGGAAATGCGGCTGCGGCAGAGGAAGACCTCAGCGCCCTGCGCGCCATCCTCGGCCTGGCGGCCTGCGCCGGCTGCGCGCCCGGCTCGAACAACTGGGTCGTCGCCGGGCAACATACAGCCAGCGGCAAACCGCTGCTCTCGAACGATATGCATCTCGGCCTGACTGAACCGAATATCTGGTACATGGCCGACCTGAGCGCGCCCGGTTTTCACGCCGCCGGGGTCACGCTGCCCGGCGTGCCGTTCGTGATTGCCGGCCACAACGAACATGTGGCCTGGGGATTCACCGCGCTCTACGCCGATGTGCAGGACCTCTACCTGGAAGAGCTGGACGGCAAGGGCAACTATCAGGCCAACGACGGGAGTTGGAAGCCGCTGGCCGTGGACCACGAGGTCATCAAGGTGCGCGGCGGCAAGGATGTGATCCTGGACGTGCAACTCACCGCGCATGGGCCACTCCTCAATCCAACTTTCGTCCGCGAGAAGCGGCCCATGGCGCTGAAGTGGACGATATACGACCCGGCGCTGAACGGGCTGCCGCTCTACCAACTGAACGTGGCATCTAACTGGACGGAGTTTTCGGCGGCTCTGGGCGCGTGGTGCTGGCCGACGCAGAATGTGGTTTACAGCGACGATCAGGGGCACATTGCGTATCACGCGATTGGCAAGGTGCCGATCCGGGGGTTGGGGACGGGCATATTCACTAAACCTCTTCCCCACGATCGGATGGATTTGCGCTACGAGTGGGGGCTCGGGTGGAATACTCAGTTGATCTACATACCTTACGATGCAATGCCCGGCGCCGTTGATCCTCCCTCTGGTTTTTTGGCTACGGCTAACTCACGAGTTACAACAGAAAAGCCACGTTATGATCCGTTTTCAAATAATGATTTGTCTGCGATTCCGCTCACCGACGAGTGGGCCGATCCCTACCGCGCTGAACGCATCTACAAGATGCTGCAAGGACGCGAGCAGCTCAAGCCCGCCGACATGCTGGCCGCGCAGACCGACATCTACAGCGAGGTGGACCAGGAGTTGGGCCATCGTTTCGCGTACGCCATCGACCACACCGACGGCGTGGACGACCGGCTGCGCAAGGCCGCCGACCTGATGCGCAGTTGGGACGGCAAGCTGACCGCGGATTCGGCCGCCGCTTCGATCGTGACCCAGGCGCGGTACGCCTTCTGGCCCTTGGTTCTCAAGCCGAAGCTGGGCGACGATGCCGCGTATTACAGTTGGGACGAGTCCAACTTCGCCGAGGAAGAGATCATCATGCGCGCCAGCCCCGACTGGCTTCCGCCGGTTTACAAGAACTGGGACGCGCTGCTGACCGATGCCGTGCGCTGGGGCATGAAGAACGGCAAAGCCCCGGCGGACGTGGCCCGCTGGAGCTATGGAAGCTGGCATGTGGTCGATATCGAGCATCCGCTCGCGGCATTGCTACCCCTGGTGGGCCGCGCGGCCGGAACCGGCCCGCAGCCGCTGAGCGGCGACACCACCACCGTCAAACAGGTGGGCCGCGAATTCGGCCCCTCGCAGCGCTTCACCATGGACTGGAGCGACATCGACGGCTCGACTGAGAACATCGTTCTGGGCGAGAGCGGCGACCCGCTCAGCCCGTACTTCCGCGACCAGTGGGCCGACTACTACGCGGGAACGACCTTCGCTCTGCCCTTCACCCCGGCAGCGGTAGCCGCGCAGACCCGGCACAAGCTGCGGCTGCTGCCGTGAAGGCTGCCGCTGCGGCAAATGCGGGCGCTTGCGCGCCGTTCAACTCATTTCAAGCTACTTTTTGTGGAGAAACGACCCGAGCCTGAAACTCCCGGCGTTTAGACAAGTGCCGCCGAACCTTGCCTCGACCCCTATTCCGGCGCGGTCATGGTTTGGCCCCTGCCTGCAGCAACAAGGCTTTGATATCGGCGTGGTCTTCTGCCGCGCTCAGCGCGGTCGTGCCGTCGTCCTCCTTGGCGTTCACATCGGCCTTGGCGGCGAGCAACGCTTGCACCACGTCCAGGTGGCCTTTCAGCGAGGCCAGTATCAGCGCCGTGGTGCCATCGTCAGTCTTGGCGTTCACATCGGCCTTGGCGGCGATCAACACCCGCGCTGCCTCCAGGTGACCATTCTGCGACGCAGCCATCAACGCCGTGGAGCCATGCCGACCCTTGGAGTTTACTTCTGCTTTGGCTGCGATCAGCGCCCGCACCGCCTCCGGGTTCCCATCCTGCGCCGCCATCATCAACGGTGTCGTGCCAACCGCGTCCTTGGCGTTCGCGTCGGCCTTGGCGTCGAGCAACAACCGCATTACATCCGCGCGGCCAGCGAACGACGCTCCTAACAGCGCCGTGGTGCTAAAAGCATAGTTGGGGTTCACATCGGCCCCGGCGACAATCAACGCCCGCACCACCTCGATGGGGCCATTTACCGATGCAAAAGTCAACGCCGTAGATCCGCGCAAATCTCTAGCGTTCACATCGGCCTTGGCATCGAGGAGGGCCTGCACAAGCTGTACGGGGCCACTCAGCGACGCCAACATCAACGCCGTGCTGCCATCCTTGTTGCTGGCGTTCACATCGGCCCTGGCGGCGATCAAGGCCTGCACCGCCAACACCCGCGCTGCCGGCTGGGGACCATCCTGGGAAGTCCCAATCAACGCAGTGTTGCCATCCTTATCTCTGGCGTTCACATCCGCATTGGCGGCGATCAGCGCCCGCGCAATATCTACGCGGCCGCTCTGCGATGCCAACATCAACGCCGTGATGCCACCCTCACCCTTGGCGTTCACATCGGCCTTGGCGGCGATCAGCGCCTGCACTGCCTCTATGCGGCCATATTGCGCTGCCGCTATCAGCGCCGTGTTGCCATCGTTATTGCTGGCGTTCACATCGGCCCTGGCGTCGAGCAGCACCCGCACTATATCCGCGCGACCATTCAGCGACGCCAACATCAATGCCGTGATGCCACCCTCACCCTTGGTGTTCACATCGGCCCCGGCCTGGAGCAGCGCCTTGACGCGGGTCAAATCGCCCATGCCAGCCGCTCTGAGGAGATCGTCCCCTTGCGGAGTGGCCCATGTGCATGGGGGAACGCAGACGAATGCGGTCAGGACGCCCAGAATCAACAGGCGTTTTTGCAAGCGCGCCACTCTCAAAGAAATCATGAAGACTCCTTGGGAAGGAAAGTGACGAAAGGATAACAGAGACGTTCCACCTTCTGCGTAGTTCGATCGCGCCTAAAGTGGGATATTCATATAGAAGGGCTTTATGGCATTTTCTCAAATAGAGCGGGGTTTCGGGCGCTCCAGGTTTCTGCTATGAGACCTGGGGCGCTCGCCCGCCAGAGCCGGTTTACCGGCCTCGCACTCATCCTGTTCGCCGCCGCCGTGGCCATCGCGCCGCAGTTGCTGCGCGGCAACTCCTGCGGCCATGACTTCGACTTTCATCTCGTCTCCTGGCTCGATGCCCAGAGCGACTGGCGGCTGCGCATCCCGTATCCTCACTGGGCGCAGAGCGCAAACTCCGGCGCCGGCGAGCCGCGCTTCGTCTTCTATCCTCCGCTGACCTGGATGCTCGGCGCGGCCCTGGGGTTCGTTCTCCCTTGGCCGCTCGTGCCGGCTACTCTGACCTTTCTGCTGCTGGCGGCCACGGGCCTGGCCACCCGCGCACTGGCCCGCGAGACGCTCTCAAGCGGCGCGGCGACCCTGGCCGGGTGCGCGGCAATCTTCTCCGGCTATGCCTTGTTTTGCGCCTACGAGCGCAGCGCCTTTGGGGAACTGACAGGCGGCTTCTGGATTCCGTTGCTGCTGCTTTTGATCTTGCGCGACCGCAATTCAAGCTCCGCATTGTGGAGGCGCACGCTGGACAGTTCCACCGCGCCGCTGGCCCTGGTCGTGGCCGGCGCCTGGCTCTCCAACGTCCCGGTGGGGGTAATGGCTTGCTACTTGCTGGTTGCGGTCGCCGTGGCCGCCGCCCTGGTGTCGAAGTCCTGGGCGCCCGCCGCGCGCGCCTTCGCCGCCGCCACGCTGGGAATGGGACTGGCCTCCGTCTTCCTGCTCCCCGCCGCGTGGGAGCAGCCCTGGGCCGATCTCAAGCAGGCTGCCTCCGATCCCGGCGAATTGATTGCAAACAGTTGGCTCTTCGGCCGCCATGCCGACCCGACCCTGAATTATCACGACTTCGTCCTTCATCAAGCCTCGATGATTGCCGTCATGATGCTCGCCGTGGCACTGGGCGGGTTGGTGGTGAGCCGGCTGCGCAAGAGCCTGAAGGCGGAGCGCCGCTGGTGGATTTCCCTGGCGCTCATTCCATTCGCGGTCCTCTTTCTCCAGCTCCCCATCTCACTGCCGGTATGGAATCTGCTGCCCAAGCTCCGCTTCTTGCAGTTTCCCTGGCGCTGGCTGCTGGTGCTGGAGGCGCCGATGGCCATCTTCTTCGCCTCGGCCGTCTGGCCCGCCGCTTCGGCCCGCCGCTGGAGCCGCGCGGCTGTTGCGGGCGTTTGCGCCGCGGTCTTTCTGGCCGTTACGGCCGCTGCCGGACTGATTTTCTTCCAGCCCTGCGACGAAGAGGATGCCGTGGCCGGCATGTTGGCAAGTTATCGCTCCGGCGTGGGCGTGGCCGGTACCGACGAGTACGAGCCGCCTGGCGCGGACGATTCCCTGCTTGCCACCGGCCTGCCCGGCGCCTGCCTGGTCGGCGATCCTGCCACCCTGTTGGGCGAAGGCTCAGGCGAGCCCGATGCCGCCCCGATCTGGCAGGCGGCGCAGGGCAGTTGCGAGGAAGCCTTTGCCGCGTCGCCGGTGCGGGTGAAGAACCATGAAGAACATTTTGAGATCGTGGCCAACACGGGCCAGGCCGGCTACCTGATTCTGCGTCTGCGCAGCTATCCGGCCTGGCGCGTCGTGGTGAATGACCGGCCCATTGCCGATCTGCCTCAGCGCGGCGACGGGCTGATCGCCGTGCCCGTCCCCAAAGGCCCTGTGAACCTGACTGTGGATTGGACCGCGACCCCCGATGCAGTCGCAGGACGCTGGGTGAGCGGCCTGGCCCTCCTGCTGCTCGCGGCTCTGTGGCTACTGGAGCGGCGGCTGCAAAGGCCCAGCCCATCTCGTTTATCATGAGTCCAATGCCAGCCGACGTGAAATTGCTGAGACAAGAGGCCGAGAAGTTGACTGGCCGCGCGCTGGAGGAGCTGCTTCCCAGCCCCGAGACCGTCCCTGCCTCGATCCATGGCGCCATGCGCCACTCCGTCTTTGCGGGCGGCAAGCGCCTGCGGCCGTTGCTGGCTTACCAGGCCGCGGTCACCATCGCCGGCGTGCTGCCCGAGGGAATTGCCCGCCTCGGCGCGGCCCTCGAAATGCTCCATACCTACTCGCTCATTCACGACGACCTGCCCGCCTTGGACAACGACGACCTGCGCCGCGGCAAACCGACCTGCCACGTGGCCTTCGGCGAGGCCATCGCCATCCTGGCCGGCGACGCCTTGCAGACTCGCGCCTTTGAAGTGCTGGCCGGGCTCGACTGCCCGCCCGCGGCCACCGTGCAGATCGTCGGCCTCATCGCCAACGCCGTCGGCACCGTCGAGGGCATGATCGGCGGCCAGGTGCTGGACCTGGAAAGCGAACACCTCAAGCCCACTGCGGCGCTGGTCGAGGCCATCCACCGCGCCAAGACCGGCGCGCTGATCCGGGTGAGCGTGGTGGCCGGCGGCATCTATGCCGGTGCTACAGCGGACGACGTGGCCCGCCTGGACCTCTTCGGCCGCAAGGCCGGCCTGGCCTTTCAAATCGTCGATGACGTGCTGGACCTGACCGTGGACTCGGCGCACCTGGGCAAGACCGCCGGCAAGGATCAAGCCACCGAAAAGGCCACTTGGCCGGCCGTCTTCGGCATCGAGCGGAGCCGGCGCGACGCCTTCCGGCTGATCGAAGAGGCTTTCACCGCCCTAGCGCCCTATGGCAGCCGTGCCGATGGGCTGATGGCGGTCGCTCGCTACCTGGTGGAGCGGAAGAATTAGAGCCGATCAGCGAGCCGGGCCGCCGGAAGCCGGGAGCATAGTCGCGGGTCTACCGCTCCAGAACCGCCCGCAGCTTCTCGCGCTGTTCGGCAATATCTTCCATGGTGCCCTCCACATCGCTTAGCAGACGCTGCGCGTCGTCGATAAAGCCGGGCAGCGTGTTCCACCAGGAGAGCACCGCTTCCTGCTGGTCGAGCAGGGCAAGGGCCGCGCCCGAAACGGCCGCAACCAGCCCGGCCCGGCGCCGCCCCAACAACAGCAGCAGCCCGCCCGCAAGCAGCGTTCCGCCTGCCGCAAGGGAGACCCAATTCGTGCACTCGGTCTCAGAGGCGGATGGCTCCATTTCAAATTCTTCCTCTGACATGGTAAGCGGCACAATCACCATAGTCTCTCCTTCCGTCCCGGTCCGCGGTCGTGGGAGCGGTGTGTCAAGTATCGTCCCAATTCGCGGCCATGAACAGCTCCGAATTGCTCATATTCCAGCGCCGGCAACGGCCTTCAATCCAGGTCGAAGACCCGCAGCGGCTTCTCCTCGGGAGCATCCTTGGCCTTGCGCAGAGCCTCGGCGAACTTCTTCTCCAGCAAGTCCTCCTTGTTCTTCTCCGCCTCGACCGACTGCCGGAAGATCGACTCCTTGCGTTCATTCTGCTCGCGCATCGCCTTGGCCGCCGTCTCCAAGTCCTCAAACGTCCGCTTCCGCGGCGCGGGCGTATGGGTCACCACCACGCCCGTGGCCGCATCGACCTTTAGCATCGCCCCGCAATCGGGGCACGCAACTTCGAGAATTCGTTCCTTCGCTTTTGCCATTTTCTTCTGACAGGAATTGTATGCGCTCGCGGGCCACGTTGCACAGGGGCCTGAGCGGGAGCCTCGGGCCGGCGCAACTGGGCAGCACTATCCGCGAACGGTCTGGTAATCAGCGGACGGCTCCCATTTCCCTTGGTCTATTTCCCCGTCCCTTCGGTGATGGTCACAATCCGGTCCACTCCGGGCACAGTGAACTTCTCCACCTTGCCGCTGGGCCAGTGCACCTCGATCGCGTCCACCGTCGTGGCCTGCCCCAGGCCGAAGTGCAGTCGCGGATCGTTGCTTGAGAGATAACTTCCTCCGCTCAGCACATCGCCGCGCTGCCTCATGCCGTTCGCGGTCACATACACGGTTGCGCCCACGGCATCGCGCGGGCTTTTCGGCCCGCCCACCAGCTTCAACTCCAGCCAGTGGTTGTTATCCGGGTTCACGTTCCTCAGCAGCACCGGATGGCCGTCCATCACGTTGATCACCGCGTCCAGCTTACCGTTGTTGAACAGATCGCCCACGGCCATTCCGCGCCCGGCAATCACCACCGCCAGCCCCGAGCCCTCCACCGCCGGCACCGCCTCGAACCGCTTGCCTTCAATATTGCGGAAGAGCATGGGCCGCTGCGCCCAGCTTGTGCCCCAGTTATATTTATCGGCCTCCGGGTAGACGTGGCCGTCTGACATGAGCAGGTCGCGCCAGCCGTCGTTGTCGTAGTCTATGAAGGCGTCGCCCCAGCTGAGGAATGGAACTGAAATCTCAGCGATGCCAAGCTGATAACTGATGTCGGTGAAGTTAGCATCGCCCTCGTTGCGGTAGAAGGGCTTGTAGTCGTCGGAGAAAGTGGTATCGAAGATAGCCAGTTGGCCGTTGTTCTGGTAGTCGCCCACCGCGATGCCCATCGACGCGGTTTCACGGCCCGCCTCGTTCAGCGCGAACCCCGAGGCATAACTCACATCCTCGAAGGTTCCGTCGCCCTTGTTCAAGTACAGATAGTTAGGAGTAGAATCGTTGCCCACCAAAAGATCGACCTTGCCGTCGTTGTTGATGTCAACAAACAGAGCGCCCAGCCCGTAGTAGCCAGGCTTGTCGGCCACGCCGGCCTTCTCGCTCACATCGGTAAAGGTTCCGTCGCCGTTGTTATGGAACAGATGATCCGGCTCGCCCTTCAGGCCTCTCGGCCCGCAGGCTACCGCCTCGCCGCGGAAGGTGCAGAATGCGTTGTTGCTCTCGTCCGCCTTGCTGCTGGGCAGGTTATTCCAGTCCCAGTGAAGATAGCCCGCGACAAACAGGTCCAGCCGCCCGTCGCCGTCGTAGTCGCCCCAAGTGGCGCCGCTCGACCAGTTTCCAAGTGTAACTCCGGCCTTCTCCGCCATGTCGGTAAACGTTCCGTCATGATTGTTGTGGTAGAGGCGGTTCTTGCCGACGTTGGAGACAAAGATATCCGGCCAGCCGTCGTTGTCGTAGTCGGCAATGGCCACGCCCGTACCCCAGCGGTCGTTGGTCACGCCGGCCTTGGCCGCCACGTCGGTAAAGGTGCCGTCGTGGTTGTTGTGGAAGAGCGCCGCGTGAGGCGGAGTTTCCTTGCCGGTCAGCGCATCCACGGTCGAGCCGTTCACCACGTAGATAGACAGCCAACCGGAGTTGTCGTAATCGATCAGCCCCACCCCCGAGCCTTTGGTCTCGACGATGTAACTCTTTTCCGGCGTGCCCATCTTATGCGTCCAGTGAGTCAGCCCGGCCTTCTCCGAGTCGTCGATGAAAACGACTGGCCCGCTTTTCACGAAACCGCTTGCGGTGATGGGCAGGTGCTGGGCGGGCATGGATGTGGGTGCCCCAGGTCCCGCTTCTGGGACCTGGGAGGGTGCTCCCACAACAGCCTTTGAGTTTTGCTCCCCTTGGGGAAGAGCGCTGGAAGCTGTCGCTTGTGCGGATAGGATTGCGGGAAATCCCACCGCCAGCAGTCCCAAAACAGTGGTCGTGCGCAGTGACTCAAACATGGCTGTCAGTATACGGGGCCGAGTGGCGAGAAGTATCGACCGAAAGGTGGAGGGGTTCTCGGGGTGGATACGCAACCGGTGTAATCGCGGCATTTCCTGGATGCGAATGGGAGGCCTGAAGACAAGGCCGCATGCATCCATAAGAACGGCGTGATTCGCTGCGACTTATGGCCGGAAAGCGGCCTTTCGGCTTGACAACCGACTGCCGCATGGTGTGTAGTAAAAGAGTGGTTACGGTGAAGGAGTTCACCTTTAACCGCTGTCCATCCGATAGACCGGACAGATGATGACTCCTGACAGGGAATCCTGCTGCGGAGTCATGTCCCGGCCAGTTCCCTGAATGAGAATTTAGGAGTTTCCCTTGATGACGAACACTTGGGCTCTGGCTGCTCTATGGGTGGGCCTGGCGCTGGCCGCGACGCTGCTGGCGATCTGGTTCAAGATCTCTACGGCGCTCTCTGAGATTGTGGTGGGCACGGCAGCCCAACTCGTCGTCGTCGCATTTATTTCGCAGGGCGGCCTGCTCGGAAACACGCAGTGGATTACTTTTCTGGCGGGAACCGGGGCCATCGTGCTGACGTTTCTTGCCGGCGCGGAACTCGATCCTGGCGTCTTCAAGACCAAGTGGCGCGAAGCAGCCGCGATCGGATTGGCTGGATTCTTAGGTCCCTTTCTCGGTTGCACAGCCATCGCGTATTACGTCCTGCACTGGTCGGTGATGTCCAGTTGGCTCTGCGGCGTCGCCCTTTCAACCACCTCTGTCGCTGTGGTCTACGCGGTGATGCTCGAACTTGGCTTCAATGTCACCGAATATGGCAAGTCGATCCTGGCCGCGTGCTTCATCAACGACATCGGAACCGTGGTCGCGCTGGGGCTGATCTTCTCGCCGTTCACCATCAGGACGCTGATCTTTATTGTAGTTTCAGTCGCGGTCTTCGTGGTGCTGCCCTTTGTTACTCCATGGTTTTTCCGCAAGTACGGCGGGCGCGTCTCAGAAATCGAAGCCAAATACATTCTCTTTGTTCTCTTTGCCATGGGCGGACTGGCCCTCTGGGCGGGGAGCGAGGCGGTGCTTCCGGCTTACATGATCGGCATGGTGCTGGCGGGGACGATAGGCAAGGACCACTTGCTCATTCGCCGCCTGCGCACGCTCACCTTCGGGCTGCTCACGCCGTTCTACTTCATCCGCGCCGGATCGTTTGTCTCTGTTCCGGCGCTGATTGCCGCTCCCGCCATTATGCTCATCCTGTTCCTGGCAAAGTCGCTGACCAAGGCAACCGCCGTGTATCCGGCAGTTCGGGCGCATAGATACGACGGTTCTTCCGGAGCTTACTATACATTGATGATGTCGACCGGCCTCACATTCGGCACCATCTCAGCGCTCTTTGGATACAATCACCACATCATCGACCAGGCGCAGTACTCTTACATCGTGGGCACGGTCATCGCCAGCGCGGTGATTCCGACCATGATTGCAAACTCGTTCTTCCTGCCCCGGCACCTTCTTCCCCACGCGGTGACAGGCAAGAAGCCGGAACAGGCAGTCCAGCGGCAGGCCGCCGCGGGAGAGGCATAGGTTATCGCCATGGGAAGCACGGTCTTTGTCGGATTTCAAAGGATACTGGTTGCATTCGATGCGTCTCCACATGCGGAGCATGCTTTGGATGTAGCCCTGTCGATGGCCGGAGATATGAAGGCCAAGCTATTCGTCCTGGCCGTGATCCGGCCGCCGGAACCCGCCGAAAGCGCGGAATTCAATGCCGTTCTCGAAGACTCGCGCGAACGCTATGAGCGCAGTTTCGCGCCCATCCGCGAACGAGCCAGCCAAAAAGACATTGAACTTGAAACTGAGATTGTCGTGGGCCATCCGGCGGAGCAGATCATCCATCGGGCAGATACTATCCAGGCCAGCCTCATTGTGATGGGCAAGCGCAGCCACACGATCCTGCATCGCTGGATGCTGGGCTCGAACTCGGAACGCGTGCTCAAATACGCGCATTGTCCAGTGATGATCGTGCATTAATCCGAGTTTCCAGTTATGTGGAGGAGTAATGCCGGAAATGGGAGCAAAGATCGTAGAGACGCGGCACCCTGGGGAACTCAACGATGCCCAGCAGCGGCGCCTGCTCATCACCTGCAAATACATTGACAGCTTGCTCTGCGACATCGAGCACGCTCTTCATTCCGCGGCGTCGGAATCTCCGTTTCCCCGTTACGTCGTAGATATCGCTCCCGCGCAGACCCGGGTGATAGAAGACCATATACGCGGGCTCCGCTCTCAACTGTTGCGCACGCTTGCCTGGCAGCATATGAAGCCGGAACCGCCGGAGATTCCAGTAACACGATCGATCGCGACAGATCTCGCTTTTGTCGACATCGCGATCGAGGAGCTCAAGCCCCGCCATTTGCGCGGCTGCGGGGCCGTTCCCCAGGATGCGGTTGACGAACTCAACGGGGTGATCGACAAATTGCGCTCGCTGGTTAAAAGCATGGACAGTTATGTACGCCATGAGTCGGGCGCAAATCCTGAATCGAAGGCCAAGCCGCAGACAGCGGATCACACCGCAAGCAGTTCCGTGTAGACCGCCATGCCCACCACCGCATCGGCGCCCAGCGCGTCCAGCGCATCCACTTCCCGCTGGCTGCGAATGCCGCCGGCCACAATGAGTTGCCGCTGAGTGAGCTTGCGCAGGCGCGCCGCCGCCTCGATGGGAAAGCCCCGCATCAGTCCCTCGCCGTCAACGTGCGTATAGAGAAATGCGGCGACGTGGGCCTCGAGTTGCGGAATCGCTTCGTCGGGAGTTAGCTCGACTTGCGCCTTCCATCCCTTCACGGCGATAAGTCCGTTCTTGGTATCGATGCCGGCCACCACGCGCTCAGCGCCTATGCTCGAGGCTAACTCTGAGGCAAACTTAACATTTACAGCGCCTTGCCCGGATTCGTCTTGCGCGAAGAGCGCGGAGCCGATGATGACGCGCTTGGCGCCAGCGTCGAGCACCTGCAGCGCGCGTTCGATGGAGTGGATGCCGCCGCCCGCCTGAACCGGCAGCCGCTTGGCGATCTGAGCTACAAGCTCCGAGTTATCGCCCTGGCGCATGGCGGCGTCGAGGTCGATCAACTGCACCAGTGGAAAGCGGGAGAACTTTTCGATCCAGTATTCAAAGTCGTCGAAGGCCAGGCGCAGCTCTTCGCCCTGCACCAACTGGACGATGCGCCCGCCCAGCAAATCGATGGAAGGGATCAGCATGGAAGCCTCACGGAGACGCCGGCCTTGGCCAGCTCTTCTTTGAGCGAACGCGCGCTCGATACGCCGAAGTGAAAGATGCTCGCCGCCAGCGCCGCATCGGCCTTGCCTCGCCCGAAGACATCCACGAAGTGGCCCACCGATCCTGCGCCGCCCGAAGCGATGACGGGGATGCCGACGGCCTCGCTGACCGCGGCGGTCAGCTCGCAATCGAAACCGGTGCGCGTGCCGTCGCAGTTCATCGATGTGAGTAGAATCTCACCCGCGCCCCGGTCCTCCGCCTCGCGCGCCCACTCGACCACGCGGCGGCCGGCCGGCTTGCGCCCGCCCTGCACGAACACCTGCGCGTCGCGCACTGGATCGGCAGCCTCCGGGTCGCGCCGCGCGTCGATGGCGACGACGACGGCTTGCGCGCCAAAGCTGCGGCCGATGGCATCAATCAGAGTTGGCCGGGCGAGCGCGGCGGAGTTCACGCTCACCTTGTCCGCGCCGGCCTCAAAGACCTGTGCCGCGTCGTTGGCCGAGCGGATGCCGCCGCCAACGCAAAAGGGGACAAACAGCTCGTGCGCGGTGCGGCGCACGGTTTCGAGCAGCGTCTGCCGTCCTTCATGCGTCGCGGTAATGTCGAGCAGCACAATCTCGTCCGCGCCTTCGAGGGCATGGCGCGAGGCCTGCGTGGCCGGATCGCCCGCGTCGATGAGATCGACAAACTGCACGCCCTTGACGACTCGCCCGCCATGCACATCGAGGCAGGCGATGATGCGTTTAGTGATCATTCAATCTCCATCCCTTGCCACGAAAGAAAATTGGCGAGAATCTTGAGCCCGGTGGCGCCTGATTTCTCGGGGTGAAACTGCACACCCATGACGTTGGCGCGCTCGACGGCCGACGCGAAAGGCTCGATGTAGTGCGTGACGGCCGCGGTGTCGGCAGTGACCGGAGCTTTGTAGGAGTGCGTAAAGTAGACGTATTCGCCCGGTTCGACGCCAGCCAGCAGGCGCGAGCCAGAACGCACTTCGAGCGAATTCCAGCCGACGTGCGGGACTTTCTCGGTGCTCTCGGAGAAGCGCGCGCACGATTCAAGGAAATGTCCGAGCCCCGGTTGCGACGGCGCCTCGCTTGACCCCGCATAGAGCCACTGCATGCCGACGCAGATGCCGAGAAAGGGCACGCCGCGCGCGATGGCTGCGCGAATCGCGGCGGTGAGACCCGTTGCGTCGAGCCGCTCGGTGGCGGCGAAGTGGCCCACTCCAGGAAGCACGATGCGCTCCGCTTTCCGCACGAGGTCAAGTTCGCCGTCTGTTACCTCAACCTCCGCGCCCAGGTGGCGCAGCGCCTTGAGAACCGAGGTCAGGTTGCCCGCCTTGTAATCGATCACGGTTACGCGCATCACAACAGTCCTTTGGTAGAGGGCAGCATTTCGCCGAGTTGCTTGTCGCGAGAGCAGGCCACGCGCAAGGCGCGCGCGAAAGCTTTGAAGATGGCCTCGATTTTGTGATGGTTGGATCGGCCGTACATCGTCTTCACATGAACGTTGGCGCGAGCGCCGCGCGCGAATCCCTCAAAGAAATCCGTGACCAGTTCGGTTTGCAGATCGCCGACCAGCCGCGTGCGCACCTTGGTATCGACGGCGAAGGCGGCGCGGCCACTCAGATCGACGGCAGCAATGGCGAGGGTCTCGTCCATCGGCATCAGAAAATATCCGGCGCGCAGAATGCCGCGCTTGTCTCCGAGCGCGCGGTCGAAGGCCTCGCCCAGCGCGATGCCCACGTCTTCAACGGTGTGATGCTGGTCCACATCCAGGTCGCCGTGGCACTTGAGTTCCAGATCGAATGCGCCGTGGCGGGTGAACAACTCCAGCATGTGATCGAAGAAGCGAATGCCGGTGGAAATCTTGTATTGGCCGCGGCCTTCAATGGTGAGATGGATTGCGATGCGCGTCTCCGCGGTATTGCGCTCGACGATGGAAGCGCGGGGGTTCAATTCGACGGCGGATTCAGCGTTCTTTCTGGTTTTCATTGCGCTTTTCCTTTGATCTTCAGAGCGTCCAGGGTTTCGTTGAGGGCCACAGCAGCCTGCCGCATCTGTTCTCGCGTTCCGACGGTGATGCGCACACGGCCATCGCAGCCCGGATCGCTGGAGCGGTCGCGTACCAGCACGCCCGCGGCGCGCATGAGCCGTGCAAACTCAGCGTGCCGCGCGCCGATCTCGACAAGAACGAAATTCGCCCGGCTGGACCAGCGGCGTACTCCAGCCGCATCGAGCGCGGCCTCAAACTCCGCTCGCGCAGCGAGCACTTCGCCCACATACCAGTCGAGATAACCAGAGTCTTCGAGCGCGGGCGGCAGGCAGGCCAGCGCCAGCGAGTTCACGCTGTAGGGCGAGAGGACGCGGCGCACCCAGCGCATCAGTTCCACCGGGCCTGCGAGCAAACCAAGGCGCAAACCGGCTAAGCCGTAAGCCTTCGAGAAGGTTCGCGCGACGATCAGATTGGGCACGACGCCGATCAGGTCCATCACCGTTTCGCCGTGAAAATGAAAGTACGCTTCATCCACCAGGAGAACCGCATTCGGCGCGCGGCTTGCAATCTCGATGAGTTGCGCGCGCGTGGCCGCGGAGCCTGAAGGGCTGTTGGGATTGGCGATGGCGACGATCTTGGTTCGCGGCGTAATGGCGGCAAGAAGACGCTCGAATGGAAACTGCAAATCGTCCGCGGCTTGCACGGCAACGATGCGCGCATCCGTCGCCGAAGCGTAAATCTCATACATCGTGTAAGTCGGCACGGGCAACAGTAACTCATCGCCGTCTTCAAGAAAGGCCTCGAAGAGCACGTGGATGGCTTCGTCCACGCCGTTGGTGAGAGCCACCTGCTCGGCGGCGCGACCGAGATGCGCGGCAACGATCTCCTCCACCGGCTCGCGCTCGGGATAGCGCGTAAGCGAGCCTGCGGAGATCGCGCCAAGCACTTCGCGCACCTTGGGCGAACAGGCCAGCGTGTTCTCATTGAAGTCCAGCCGCAGCGCATCGCGGCTGCCGAGTGGAGGGTGATACTCCTTCATGGCCTGCACACGGGCGCGTGGCGCTGGGATTGTTTGCGCAACGGATTCAGTCACGGGGCGTCTCCTTCTTCAGGCGCGTGCGAATGGCCTCGGCGTGGGCGGTGAGGCCTTCGGCCTCGGCCAGTAGCGCGGCTTGCGGCCCCAGCGCACGCAGGCCCTGCGCACTGTATTCCTGCACGGTGATGAGCTTGACGAAGTCGTTCGCGCTCAAGCCGCCGCGCACGCGCGCTGTGCCGCCCGTGGGCAGCGTGTGATTGGGCCCGGAGATGTAATCGCCCATGGGCTGCGAGGACCATCGGCCCACAAACACCGAGCCCGCATTCTCAACCCATTCGAGATCGCTGGCCGCGTCCACGGTGAGGTGCTCAGGTGCAAGGCGATTGGTGATTTGCCGCGCCTCGTCCACGCTGGACGCGACAATTGCGAGGCCGTTGCGATCCAGAGCCTGGCGAGCGACGGCATTGTTGCGACTGCGCAGCCTTGCTTCCGCAATAACCTCTTTGGCCAGATCGGCGCGCCTGGTAATGAAGATGGCCAGCGCCTCGGGATCGTGCTCGGCCTGGGCCACAAGGTCGCTGGCTATATCGGCCGCGCTGCCACGCTCGCTCGTCACCACAATCTCCGTCGGCCCGGCAAGCATATCGATGGCGCAATCGAAAGCTACAAGACGCTTGGCCGCGGTGACGTAGAGATTGCCCGGTCCAACAATCTTGTCTACGCGCTCGATGCTGGCGGTTCCGTAAGCCAGCGCGGCTACAGCGTGCGCTCCGCCCAGGCGATAGAACTCCGCAATGCCGAGCAGATGCGCCGCGGCGAGCGTCTCCGGCGCGGGCTTGGGCGAGACTGCCACAATGCGCTCGACGCCCGCAACCTGCGCGGGAATGGCCGTCATGAGCAGCGTGGAGGGCAGCGGATGGCGGCCGCTGGGCACGTAGCAACCCACTGAGCCAAGCGGCCGCACAAGCTGGCCTGTGGTGAGGCCGGCAACAGGAGAGGCATTCCACGAGGCAGGCATTTGCCGCTGGGCAAAGGCGCGAATCTGCTCAGCCGCCGTGGACAACGCCTCGCGCAGCGCGGGATCGATCGCCTCCCACGCCGCGGTCATCTCGTGCTCGGTCACGCGCAAATTGCCTGCGCCTTCAAGGCCGTCGAACTTGGCGGCATAGCGCAGCAGCGCGCGGTCGCCCTGCTTGCGCACATCGGCCACGATGCGCTTGACCGAGGGCAGCACGGCATCGAGCGCCGCGCCGCCGCGGCGTTCAAGCGCGGCAAGAGCTTCTGCCGATCGTCGAGCGCCTCGTCCTGTTGTCCGAGTCAGTTTCATCGGTCGCGTCTCCAGCGTGTCTCCCATCCTTCGCGAAAAGCGCGAAGGATGGGGCACCCACATTTCAGGAAACCGTGAGAGCTGCTCATAGCACGACCTTGTTCAGCGGGTACTCGACGATCCCCGTCGCTTTGGCCGCTTTCAGCCGCGGAATCACATCCCGCGCCACGCGCTCATCGACAATCGTGTTCACCGCGACCCATTCCGATTCGCTCAACTGCGAGATAGTGGGTGAGTTCAACGCCGGCAGCACGATCAGAACGGCTTCGAGGTTGGCGCGCCTCACGTTGAGCATCAAGCCCACCTGCGATTGCGCATCGATGGCTCCGCGCAGCATGAGGGCGATCTGGTCGATCTTCTTGCGCTTCCACTCGTCGGCGAGCGCGGCCTTGCCGGCGATCAGATGGGTCTCGCTCTCCATCACCGTGTCGATGATCTTGAGGTGGTTGGCCTTGAGCGAACTGCCGGTTTCAGTGACTTCGACAATGGCGTCGGCCAGCATGGGCGGCTTGACTTCCGTCGCGCCCCAACTGAACTCAACCTTGACGTTTACTCCCTTGGCGCCGAAGTAACGCTTGGTCACCTCGACCAGTTCAGTGGCAACGATCTTGCCCTCCAGGTCTTCGGCCTTCTCAAATCCGCTGCCCTCGGGCACAGCGAGCACCCAGCGCACTTTGCGGCGGCTCTGCTTGGCATAGGTGAGCGTCGTGACGCTGGTTACGTCCAGTCCGCTCTCGACCACCCAGTCGATGCCGGTGAGCCCCACGTCGAGCGCGCCGTGATCCACGTAGCGAGCCATCTCCTGCGCGCGAATCAACATGCATTCGATCTCGGGGTCGTCGATCGATGGGAAGTAGGAGCGGCCGTCGGCGTAGATGTTCCAACCTGCACGCTTGAACAGAGCAATGGTCGCATCCTGCAAACTGCCCTTGGGGATGCCGAGTCTTAGCTTGTTATCCACGGATTTCCTCTTTCTTTTCGCCGGCTTCCGGATTGGCCGCGCCGGCGGGCAGCGGTTTGGTGAAGCAACTCACCGTGCCTTCGTGACAGACCAGGCCATCGCCCTCCACCTCGACGCGAAACAGCAGCGTGTCGTTGTCG
>JBEKPA010000001.1:0-45784 GCA_049521195.1 Occallatibacter sp. | reverse complement strand
TGGCGTAGATCATGCCGGTGCGGCTGACGGCGGGGCTGGTAACGGGATGGAGACCTTCACAGAGCTGGCGGGCCACGCGAAGAGGCGCGGGGTTGCTGGCGCCAAAGGGGTTGCGAACCTCAATAAGGCCGGTGGATGCCTGCTCGGGAACGCGGAGCGCCAGCCGCGTTGGCCGGCTCATCAGCAGGTGGGCGGGATGGCCGTCGACCAGCACGGAGGGCAAGACTGTGGGCTGCCCGTTGCCGAGGGGGCCGAGATGCGCGCCCATCAGTTCGACTTCTCCGAGCGGCAGAGCGGCGGCGGGCAGAACGTCGTCGATGCGCGGCTCGGGGAGAATCTCCGGGACGGATTGGGCGTGGGCGTGGGGCATTTACTCTTCCGGCTTGATTCCGTTGGCGGGGGAAAGTAAAAGGCGACCGCAGGTCCTTCGACTTCGTCCGCCGCGGCGGACTTTGCTCACGATGACATCATTTTGGAAACCGCGGACCGGCGATGCCGGCTCAGTGAATCCAGATGCGCAACAAGGATGCTACACCCAAAGCATACAGCCCCGCGGCCACATCGTCGAAGACGATGCCCCAGCCTTCGGGAAGGCTCTCAAGCTGGCGCGCGGGAAAAGGCTTGGTGATATCGAAGAGCCGGAAGAGGAGCAGGGCAATCAGGGCGTGGCGCCAGTCGGCGGGACTGAAGAGAAGCGCGATCCACTGCCCGATAACCTCGTCGATGACCACGAAGCCGGGATCGTGGCGGCCGGATTCGCGCGCGGCAATGGTGGCGGCGGGCACGCCGAGGATGAGGCTGAGAGCGATGCCGATGAGGAGAGCGGTGAGCAGCGAGTGCGGCGCGGGATGGAAGGCCCAGGCGTAGCCGGCCCAGAGCAGTACCGCTGCCACCGATCCCCAGGTGCCGGGGCCGGGCTTACCGAAGCCCGCGCCGAAGAAAGTCGCCACCGTCCAGGCCCAGAGGGTTCTGCGGACGGGCGGAGGCTGGCAGATATTGCCCTGGTGGCTAGTCGTCACGGGAGTCTCCGCCGCGGCTGCCGCCCAGGCCGCCGAGGTCTTCGAGGACTTCGGGATCGAGGACGGGAGAGCTGATCTTGTAGACTCCCATGGCCCACTTGCCGAGATCGATCTTGCGGCAGCGGTCGCTGCAGAAGGGGAAGTCTTCGTCGTTGAAGCGAACCAGCATGCCGCAGGTGGGGCAGCGGAGAAGCTTGGCGGATTTCTTCTTTGCAGGCATGGAATGAATGATCTGGCGCGACTACTCTCTACGATTCTCTCACCAGGACCGCTACTCCGCTGGCCCATACGGGCGAACCCGTGCGGAAATGGGGATTGGCGGAAAGGATCTGGAGCAGTGCGCTCGTGCGGAGTCCAAACGCCATGCCGAAGTTGAGCTCGGCGGTGCGAGCTTCCTTAGCTCGCGACTCGGCCCGGGCGGCAATGAAGGGCGTTCCCTCCATAACTGGGCCTCAAGGGGAATCGCAGCCCGTTCCCTACAGAGTAACGATGGCGAGCCCGGGGATAAGTTGGAAGTGGCGGAGATTGACGGTGACAAGCGAGTACCCGATATCGATTGCCGTGGCTCCGATGAGCAGGTCCATCGAGGGAACGGTTACGCCGAGGGCGCGTTGCTCTCCATCCAGCCTGCCCGCAAGGAATGCTGTGGATCTTGCGTAGGGCACTACTTCCACATCGGCCAAAAAAGACTGAATGAACGCTTCACGGCGCCTGCGCACCTCTGGAGTCGATGCCCGATAAACAGCGTGCACGATCTCAGTGAGGGCAACGGAAGAAATCGCCACCTGCTGATCTCCCGCAGCGGATGCGATTTGGCGAAGAAGCTGAAATGGCGTGTCACCGCGACGCTCGGCGGCGATGACGATGCTCGAATCGAGGATCAGTCCCATTCAGGCGGACTCATCGCCTCTGGATGGCTGTTGACCGCGTCTTCAAGATCGCGGGCAAAGTCTCCATCGAGGGTAACTGTCGAGTCGCGCGCAGCGGCACGCGCAAGTATTTCCGAGAGCAGCAGTCCTGGCCGATTGACTGGCGGGCGAATGACCGCAACAGCATGCGCGCCACTCTCGATGACGACCTCGGAGCCCGCACGGACATGCACCAAAACCGCGGCGAAGTTGCTCGTCGCTTCGGCCTCTGGAATGTGGATCGTCTCCATGCATCCGATTATAACGCGATATTGGCTTACAGCGGTCCCGAGGCGATGCGTGCCACAACGTCATACTCGTGGGCTTCGGTGATCTGGGCTTTGTAGAAGCGGCCGGGTTCGAGAGCGGCTAACTCGCCGCAGTCGTTGATGTAGACCTTTCCGTCGATCTCGGGAGCGTGGAACTGCGTTCGGCCCTCCCACAGAAGCGGGGTCTCTTCGCTTTCGCCTTCGGCCAGCAGCACTAACTCGCGGCCCACCCACTGCTGCTTGGCGCGCTTGCTGATAGATTGCTGGAGCTTCATCAGGCGGCGCTTGCGGGCTTCGATCGCGCGCCTGGGAACCTTGCCGTCGAGCGAAAACGCGCCCGAGCCTTCCTCATCGGAGTAGCCGAAGACGCCCAGCCAGTCGAACTTTGCTTGGCCGACAAACTCCTCCAAGATTTCAAAGTCCGAGGAGGATTCGCCGGGGAAGCCGACGATGAACGTGGTGCGCAGAGCGATGCCGGGGACGGCGGCGCGGACCTTCTCAAGAGTCTTGAGGAAGATATCGGCGCCGGCGCCACGTCTCATGCGCTTGAGCACGGCGGGCGAGGCGTGCTGGAGAGGCACGTCGAGGTACTTGCAGATGTTGTCGTGGCGCGCGATAGTCTCCAGCAGCCGGCCGGTGATGCGGTTGGGATAGGCGTAGAGGAAGCGCAGCCAGCGCAGGCCTTCAATGCGTGCCAGCGAGTCGAGCAGCGTGGCGAGGCCGTCCTTGATACCCAGGTCTTCGCCGTAGCAGGTCGTGTCCTGGCCGATGAGGGTAATCTCCCGCACGCCGCGGGCGACCAACTGCCGGGCCTCGGCGACCACCGATTCGAAACGCCGCGAGCGGAACTTGCCGCGCAGGTTGGGAATGACGCAGAAGCTGCAGGGGTGGTCGCAGCCCTCGGCAATCTTGATGTAGGCCGAGGACCTAGGCGTAGTTAGAAAGCGGGGCGTGGATTCGTCGTAAAGATACGTGGGCAGCAGATGCGTTGCGCCCTGCCAATCGTCGCGGCGGAAGCGGCCCTGCTGCTCGCGCAGGCGTCCTTCGGGCCTTGAAGCTCTGGATTCCGGCGTATGCGTTCCGGCGCGCGATTCCTGGCCGGGGCGGCTTTCGGCTTGGCTGCCGCCGCTGAGAATGTTGAACGGAGATGGAGCCGCGGCGGCTCGCGGCCGCGCCAAGCCTGCGGCTTCGAGGATGGATTCCAGTTCGCCGGTGCCGACCACGGCGTCCACCTCCGGGATGCTCTTCCGGATCTCGTCGCGGTAGCGCTCCACCAGGCAGCCGGCAACGATCAGCCGCTTGGCCGAGCCGGAGGCCTTGTAGCGCGCCATTTCCAGGATGGTATCCACCGACTCCTGCTTGGCGGTGTCGATGAAGCTGCACGTGTTGACGATGAGGATTTCTGCTTCTTCGGGACGAGCGGTCAGGCGCGCGCCGGCGCGATCGAGCAGCCCCATCATGACCTCGGAGTCAACGAGGTTCTTGGGGCAGCCCAGAGAAACGAAGCCCACGGAAGGGGCCGTGGGTGGGGATGATCCGCTCACTCATCCATTGTAGCGGGGGATGCGACTCTGCGACAGGAACCGCGCCGCGCCGTCAACTCTCCAGGGCGGCCACGATCTGCTCCGTCGTGCGCACGCGCCCCATGCGCGGAAAGATGCGCTCGATCGCGTTGGCGTGGCTCTCCGCGGCCATGCCGGTCATGGCGTCGGAGGCAAAGATCAGTTCGTAGCCGCGCTCATAGGCGTCGCGCGCCGTGCTTTCCACGCCGAATTCGGTGGCGATGCCGCATAGAACCACAGTCGTCAGGCCGCGTCGGCGCAGTTGCAGGTCGAGGTCGGTGCCGTAAAAAGCGCCCCACTGGCGCTTCAGAATCACAATATCGCCGGGCTGGCGGTCGAGTTCGGGAATCAGTTCGCTCCAATCCAGCGGCGGAGTTCCCGTGAACCGCATCTGCTGATCGGCGGTTGGATGCAGCCTGTCCGCTCCATCCGCTGAGCCGCCCACATGCACCAGAACGGGCTGCGCTCCGGCCTGCCGCGCAGCGGTGAGCAGGCGCACAGTGTTGGCAATCACGACGGGCTTCGAATGAGGCGCGCCGCCGGGCATTCCCGCGATGCCCTTTTGCAGGTCGATGACCACGATGGCGGTGCGCCCCGCATCGAGCTTGAAGTCGAGTGTCGTATCGCTCATTGCTGTATCTCCTCCTCCGCCAGTTGCAAACCCTCTACCGGAATAATGCCCATCTCCTGGTAAATAGGCCGTATCCCGCGCCGCACCGCCGGCAAGCGCGTCGCGAACCATGCCGCGCCCAGCAGGACCGCTGATCCGTTCAGGATCACCGTCCACGGAGCGCCGATTGCCTGAGCCAGGGCTCCCGCCAGCAGGCTGCCGAAAGGAGCCATGCCCACAAAAGCCATCGTATAGTAACTCATCACCCGCCCGCGCTTGTCTTCGCTGACGATGGTCTGGATAACGGTGTTGCTGCCCGCCATGCCCTGCATCATCCCCGCGCCCGCCACGAAGACCATGACCATGGAGAGCCAGAACCAGCGCGACAATCCGAAGCCGATCAGCCCCAGGCCAAAGACTGCTGCGGCCATGGGAATCATCTTGACTAATCCCCGCACGCTCCTGCGCGCCGCCAGCGCCAGCGCCGACACCAGCGCGCCCACGCCCATCGCGCCCATCAGGAAGCCCAGCGTGTGCGGGCCGCCGTGCAGCACCCTGGCCGCGAAGATGGGCATGAGCACCACGAACGGCATCCCCATCAGGCTGACAACGGCAAACAAAAGCAGAATCGTCCGCACGGGCAGAAATTCCGAGACATAAGTCCAGCCGGCCTTCAACTCGGTCAGGGTCGAGGTGGCCGCGCGCTTCACCACCGGCGCATGAAGGCGCATCATCAGCAGCGACGCGATAACTGCCAGGTAACTGATGCCGTCGATGAGAAAGCACCAGCCCTCGCTGCTGACCGCGATCAGCATTCCGGCCAGCGACGGGCCCACGAGCCGCGCCATGTTCACCATGGACGAGTTGATGGCGATGGCGTTGGATAGATCGTTGCGGTCTTCGACCATCTTCACCATGAAGGCCTGGCGGCCGGGCATATCGAAGGCGTTGATAATGCCCTGCATCACGCTGAGCACAAGGATCCAGTGAATGGTGATGTGGTGCGACAGCGTGAGGGCGGCCAGCGCCAGCGACTGCACCATGGAGAGCGCCTGCGTCCACACCAGCACTTGCCGGCGGTCCAGCCGGTCCACCAGCACCCCGGCGAAGGGAGCAAACAGGAACGTGGGAATCTGCCCCGCAAAGCTGACCGTGCCCAGCAGCAGCGCCGATCCGGTGAGCCGGTAGACCAGCCAGCTGGTGGCTACGCGCGTCATCCAGGTGCCGATGAGCGAAATGCTCTGCCCGCCAAAGAAGAGCCGGAAGTTGCGATGGCGCAGCGCGCGCCACGCATGAGAAGAGCCGCTGAAGACGCGCGGTTCCGCGGCACCGGTGAGTTCGGACGTCTCCGCGCGGATTGTTTCTTCTTCGCCGCTCAAGCGTGCTTCCCCATCCGCAGTCTGTAACCGCCTTCGTGCTTTCGGTCTTCGCTCATCAAACCAGCCCCAACTCCCGCAGCAGGAACGCGTAGTCGAAGGCGATCTCCTTCAGGTAGTCATAGCGGCCGCTTGAGCCGCCGTGGCCGGCCTGCATGTTAGTTACCAGCAGCAGCGGATTGTTATCCGTCTTGAGGGTGCGGAGCCTGGCTACATACTTGGCCGGCTCCCAGTACATCACCTGGCTGTCGTGGAGCGATGTCTTCACCAGCATGGCCGGGTAACTCCCCGCCTTCAGATTGTCATAGGGCGAGTAACTCAGCATATAGAAAAAATAAGCAGATTCGTTGGGATTGCCCCACTCCTCGTACTCGGGCACGGTGAGCGGGAGCGTGGCGTCGAGCATTGTGTTCATCACGTCGACAAATGGCACGTGGGAGACGACGGCGCGGAAGAGATCGGGGCGCAGGTTGGCGACCACGCCCGTCAGCAGACCCCCAGCCGACCCGCCCTCGATGGCCACGCGCGCCGGGTCGCCGTAGCCCGCTCCAACAAGGTACTCGACGGCGGCGATGAAGTCCGTGAAGGTGTTTCTCTTGACCAGCATCTTACCGGCGTCGTGCCAGGGCTTGCCCAGGTCGCCTCCGCCGCGGATGTGGGCATAAGCCATGACCACGCCGCGATCGAGCAGGCTGAGTCGGTTCCCACTGAATCCGATGGGCAGCGCGTAGCCATAGGCGCCGTAGCCGTAGACGTACAGGGGGTTTTGTGGGGGCCTGGAGGCCCCCACTACAGCCGGTTCAGAGACCGGCGCTACACGCTTGTCCTTGCGGTAGACCAGCGAGACGGGAACCTGCGCGCCGTCCGCGGCGGTGGCATGGACACGCTCGCTGGCGTAGAGTGCGCGGTCGAAGCCGCCGGGAATCTCAAGCTGCTTGAGCAGCGTGGATGCGCCGGTGGCCAGGTCGTACTCGTAGACCGAGGCGGGCGTGACCAGCGACTGGTAGGCGTAGCGGAAGGCTGCCGTCTCAAAGACGCGGTTGACGTGCGGATGGGCGTCGTAGGCCGGCTCGGGAAAGGCGATCTCGCCGCCGGGAGCGGCTTCTGCCCCGTCGCCCGCAAAGCGCCAGATGCGCAGCCGCGGCAGGCCGTCTTCGCGCTCGCAGGCCACGAAGAAGCCTGCGAAGAGGTCCACGTCTTCCAGCATCACGCTGTCGCGGTGGGGAATGACCTCGGTCCAGTGTTCGCGGTCCGGCGTGGCCACCGGTGCCGTCACCAGGCGGAAGTTGCGCCCCCCATCGTTGGTGCGGATGAACCACAGGCCGTTGCGGTGGTCGATGGAGTACTCGTGCTCGTCCTGGCGGGCGCTGATGAGAGTGAATGCGCCCAGGGGATCGTCCGCCGCCAGCACGCGGGATTCGGTGGTGGTGTGGCTGGCCGATTCGACCACCAGAAACTTTCCGTCGCGGGTGCGGCCCGCGCCCAGGTTGAAGCGTTCGTCGTCCTCCTGAAGAACCAATGCATCTTCCGAAGCCTGCATGCCGCGGGCATGGCGCCAAAGCTGGAACTGGCGCTTCTGCTCCTCGTCCTCAACGGTGTAGAACAGGGTCCGATTGTCCGCGGCCCAGACCGCCGAGCCGGCGCGCTCCACTTCAAAGTGGAGGGTTTCGCCGGTCAGCAGATCCTTGATGCGCAGCGTGTACTGGCGAAAGCCCTTCGTGTCGGTCGAGTAGGCCAGCCAGCGGCCATCGTCCGTAATATCGGTGGCGCCGATCGAGAAGTAGGCGTGGCCTTCGGCAAGCTGGTTGCCGTCGAGGAGCACCTCTTCCGGCGCGCCGGCGGCCGGTTGAGGTTCGTCGCTTCCCACCCTTTCCGCGGAAAGAAGCGGAAAGGATGGGGCACCCAGCATCTTTGAGGCTTCCGGCGCGCCGGGATCGTCCCGCCTGCGGCAATGGATGGCGTATTGGCGGCCCTCTTCGGTGCGCGTGTAGTACCACCAGCCGCGGTCCAGGAAGGGAACCGAAACGTCGGTCTGCTTGACGTGCGAAAGCATCTCCCGGTAAAGGTCTTCGCGCAGGCCGGCCAGCGGGGCCATGAAGGCCTCGGCGTAGGCGTTTTCGGCCTCGAGATACGCGCTGACCTCGGGGTCTTCCTTGTCGCGCAGCCAGGCGTAGTCGTCGCTGAGGACCATGCCGTGCAGCCGGGTCTCAGTATGGTGCTTGCGGGCGATGGGGGCGGGCGGAAGGGCGGTCTGAGTCATTTCCTTCCCAGTGTAGTGCAAAGGCAGCTTCCAGCCTTTAGCTTCTAGCTGCTAGCCGCTGCTTGCCGGGACGGGGATTGGCGGTGACCTGGAGAAGCGAGTTCAAACACGGAAGGCTAGAGGCTAGAAGCTAGCAGCTAGAAGCTCAGACTCGTGACGCGGGAACCTTCCGCCGCCATCCGCGTAAAATAGAAAGCGATGAAGGGCATTCGCCGCGCATCTTTGCTCGTTTTCCGGCTGCTGCTGGCCGCCGCGTTGGGCTATTCCGCCACGGCCGCTTGGGCCGAGCGGGTGGAGGATCTGCCCCAGCCCACCGATTACGTCAGCGACTATGCCCATGTGCTGTCGCCCGAGGCCATTGCGCGGCTGGATCGCGTCTGCGGGCAACTGGACCACTCCCAGACCAATGCGCAGATCGCCGTGGTGACCATCCACACCCTGGGCGGCGAAGATACGCCCGCCTTCACCAATGAGCTTGAAGACAAGTGGAAGATGGGGCGCAAGGGCTCGGACCGCGGCGTGCTGGTTCTGCTGGCCGTTGACGACCACAAGCGCTGGATCGATGTGGGCTATGGGCTGGAAGGAATTCTACCCGATGGCAAGCTGGGCGATATCGGCCGCGAGATGGTCCCCGATCTGAGGGCGAACGACTTTGACGGCGCCGTGACCCTGGCCGTGGACGAGGTGGCGCAGGTGATCGCCGCCGACGCCAAGGTGACCCTGGACGACCAGCCGGTGGCGGCGGCGCAACCGGCGAGTCATGGATCAACAGTGGGCAATACAATTCTCTTCTTCGTCCTGCTGATCTTCTTTGGCGGCTTCTTCATTCTGCGGCTTCTGCTGAGTTTTGGCCTCCTTGGCGGCTGGGGACGAGGTCCCTGGATCGGCGGCGGGTGGGGTGGCGGGGTCGGTGGGTTTGGCGGTGGCGGATTTGGCGGCGGAGGGGGAGATTCCGGAGGCGGATTTGGCGGATTTGGCGGTGGCAGCTTTGGCGGCGGCGGCGCCGGTGGAAGCTGGTAGTTCATTCAAGTTTTCAAACGCGGCCTTCCTGAACGGAGGCCGGAGGAGAAAGGCACTGTATGAGTCGTGGACTGTGGATTGCGCTGGGCATTGTGGGCGTTCTGGTTTTGGCATTGCTGATGGGCTTTGGCAGCTATGTGAGCGCCAGGAACCAGATGGTGGCTCTGGATCAGACCGTCAAGAGCAAGTGGTCTGAGGTGGATGTGCAGCTTGAGCGGCGAGCCGACCTGATTCCCAACTTGGTGGAGACCGTCAAGGGCTTTACCAAGGAGGAGAGCACGGTATTTGGCGATATTGCCAATGCGCGAGCCAGCATGTTGAATGCGCAGGGGCCGCAAGCCAAGATCGCAGCCAACGGGCAACTCGATTCCGCGTTGGGCCGCCTGCTTCTGCTCACTGAGAATTATCCGCAGCTGCGCTCGAGCGATCAGTTCATGCGCTTGCAGGATGAGCTTGCGGGGACGGAGAACCGCATCAGCGTGGCCCGGAAGCGCTATAACGACGCGATCCAGGACTACAACACTTTCATACTTCAGTTCCCCAATAACATTTGGGCGGCCATGGCCGGCTTCAAGGAAAACACCGCCTACTTCACAGCCAGCGAAAGTGCGCGGACGGCGCCGTCGGTCAAGTTCTGAGGTCGAGCCACCTTGCCGGCGCGGCGGATGCGCGCGAAAAGGCCATCCCGGAGCGTGGGATGGCCTTCTTGAACCGTTAAGGTCAGGGCGCTACCGGGACCGATTACCGGAAGGAGGCGATGGCGACTGCCTCGTCGTCGTAGATGTCGAAGACAGTGTAGAGCTTGGTCAACTGCAGCAGGTCGTGGACCTTCTTGGTGAGCTTGAGCAGCTTGAGCCCTGCGCCCTGGTTGCGGGCCGATGTGTAGGCGCTCACCAGTTCGCCCAACCCCGAGCTATCGATGTAGTTCACTTCACCCAGGTCGAGCAGGATGCTCTTCTGGCCTTTGCCGAGCAGATCGCGGATGGCATCGCGAATCTGCACGCTGCCCTCGCCCAGGGTAATCCGCCCGCTCAGATCCAGAACGGCGACGCCGCCCACTTCACGGGAAGCTATAGTTAGTGCCACGGAAATTCCTCCTTGTCGATGCCACGATTTCTTTGTTGATACTACATCATATTACCTTTGCGGTTCCAGACCGCGGGAACGTCCCAACCTGCCGGTGACACCGGCGGAGAGAGATTCCCCCTGTCGGCCGCCGATGGTCCGCACTCGAACCGCGCTTGAGTCTAACCGTTTGCCGGCGCCAGATACTTGACCAGTGTCAACTCGGTTCCGGGATGCAGTTGTCGAAAGTGTACCTCATCCATGAAGGATCGGATGAGGAAGATGCCGCGGCCGGTGCCGCGCAAGAGGTTTTCCGGCGCCAGGGGGTCGGGCAGCGTCTCCGGATCGAGGCCCTTGCCCTGGTCCGCGATGGTAAACACGAGCGCCTTGCCGGTGTTTTCCATGCTGACGGAGACGCGCTTGGCGGGGTCGTATTCGTTGCCGTGCAGGACGGCGTTCACGGCGGCCTCGCGCACCGCCATGGTTATGTGAAAACGCTCGTCCTCGTCCAGGCCGGCCTCGACGGCCAGCTTCTCCGCCGCCGCCTCCACCGCATCGACGCTCTCCATGGTGGAAGCCAGCGAAAAACTCAGCCTGGTCTTGGGTGCGCTCACCGGGATTGAATCCGCCTCTTCCGGAACGGACCGGGGCACATGCGCCCCTCCGCGCCTCAGCAACCTAGCTGGCAGTTTCATGGCTGGCGCGGAATTGTGTCAAGCGGGGGGGCAAAGATTGGTGCGCGGTATTGGAGCGCAGCATGGGCTTCTCCCGCTTCCGCGCACGGAGCAGTTATTAAGCCGGACGCATCCACAGCCCCAAACCCGCCTCAAGGGAATACACTTTGCTCATGCAGCCCCGCACCACAGCCCGCGTCAGCCTGACCGCGCTGCTCGGCACTCCGGTGACCGATTCGCAGGGGCATTTGCGCGGGCGCCTCAAGGATATTGCCGTGGCTACCGGCCCGGATGCGGGCAAGGTGGCCGGGCTGGTGCTCAAGACCCGCGCCGGCCTGTGCATTGTGCCCTCGCAGGACGTGATGGAGACGCCCGCAGGCACGCTAGAGTTGCGCTCCTCCGGAGCCTTGGTTCCGCTGAAGGATGAGGGCAACTACCTCTACCTGCAGCAGGACCTGGTGGACCGCCAGATCATCGATATTCACGGCCGCAAGGTGGTCCGCGTGAACGATGTGGACCTGGAGTGGCTGGGGCGCGGCGCGGCCCACCTTTTGCGCGTAGCCGAGGTCGAGGTAGGCCTGCGCGGAGCCTTTCGCAGGGTCTTCAAAGGGCTGCTGCCGCGCGCCACCCTGGAGACGATCTCGCGCAAATTCGGGGCCAGCGGCATTCCCTGGCAGTTTGTCGACGTGATCGAAGTCGATCCGGCGCGGCGGGTAAAGCTGCGCATCGAGTACGCGCGGCTGGCCGAGATGCATCCCTCCGACCTGGCCGAGATTCTGGAAGACCTGGCCCCCGCCGAGCGGGAGGCCGTCTTTACCTCGCTCGACGAAGAGGTGGCCGCCGAGGCTCTCGAGGAAGTGGAACCCAAGATGCAAAAGGCCCTGCTGGAGAAGCTGGGCGAGGAGCGGATCGCCGATATCGTCGAGGAGATGGACCCCGGCGCGGCCGCCGATCTGCTTGGAGAGCTTTCCGAAGAGCAGTCCGACGCCATCCTCGAGGAGATGGAACCGGAAGAGCGGCAGGAAGTCGAAGAGCTGCTCGAGTTCGACGAGAACTCGGCCGCCGGCTGCATGACCACCGACTTCGTCTCCCTGGACAAGGACTCCACGGTGGCTCAGGCGGTGCAGGCATTGCGCGGCTTCGACGGCGACCCGGAGAGCGTGACCGCGGTCTACCTGCTGGACGAAAGGCGGGCGCTGCTCGGCGCCGTCTCCCTGGCGCGGCTGGTGATGGCGCTGCCGGAGACGCGGCTGGCCGTGCTGGCCGAGCCCCGCGTGCTCTCCTGCCCGGCCGATCTGCGCCAGGACGAACTGGCCGAACTCTTCGACAAGTACAACCTGCACGAGCTGCCGGTTGTGGACCTCCAGGGCCGCATGGTGGGCGTGGTTCAGGCCGACCACGTCATCAGTTTCCTGCGCGACAAGTTATGAAGAGGGAGCCTCTTGCAAGATTTCATTGAAACTGCAAGAGGTGTCAGGGCACGACTTCAGTCGTGCCGGAAGAGCCACAAAATCATCCTGGGCTTTAGCCCCTGCGGTTTTGTTTTCAGTCATTTGCAATTCCCCCGCCGGCTAAAGCCGGAATCTACGTTGGACATTTGCGGCACGACTGAAATCGTGCCCTGACACAATCTATAACCTGAAGGCAATTTTGCAAGAGGCTCGAGGGGAAATGATGAGCTCGTCCACTATCAAGTCCTTTACCGCCGTGCTGGAGCCGCTTCGGACGGGCCTCGGCTGGGTGGTTGCGCGGATTCCCTTCAATGCGGCCAAGGCGTGGCCGGTGCGCCGCGGCATGCGGGTCCGCGGAGAGATCGAGGGGTTTGCCTTTCGCACCTCGCTGTTCGCCAGCGCGCCCGGCGGAGGGTACTTTCTGCTGGTCAACAAGAAGATGCAGGCGGCAGCAAGGGCGAAGGCCGGGTCGCATGTGCGCATCCGGCTGGAGCCGGACCTGGAAGAACGCGCCGCAACCGTCCCGCCGGAGCTGGTCAAGGCGCTCAAAGGCGACCGCCGGCTGCGCAAATGGTTCGACGGCCTGAGCTACTCCAATCGCAAGGAGATTGGCGCCTGGGTCAGCGAGCCGAAGAGCGCCGCCAGCCGCAAGCAGCGCGCCGAAAGGATGGCCGAGCGCCTGCTGCTCACCCTGGAGGGAGAGACCGAGTTGCCGCCCATTCTTCATGCGGCCTTTCTGCGCCAGCCGCTGGCGCGCAAGGGATGGGAAGCCATGACGCCGGCGCAGCGGCGCAATCATCTGCTGGGGATATTTGGCTACCAGAGCGTCGAAGCCCGCGAGCGCCGCGCAGCCAAGGCCGTTGAAGAGGCTTTGCGAGTGGCCGGGAAAGCCTCCGGCGCTGTCGATTGAGCATTCCTTAAGCCGCTCGTTTGCCTCATGATCGCCGCCGTCATCAGGGATCGTCCCGCACAATCCACTTTTCGGTAACTTCGCGGCCCGTCCCGCCGTCTAAATAAACGAGATGAATGCAGCCGCCTCCGTTCGCCCTTTTTTGGGTCAGGGTCTCGCCGCTGTTCAGGATCAGGCGCGGCAGGAGAGCCTTGCCATATCCGCCGGGCTCAAGCGCCAGGAAGCCGGGCTGCTGGACGAGCTGATCGTCCGCTACCAGCACCGGCTGATGCGCTATCTGCTCTACCTGACCGGCAACCGCGATTTGGCCGAAGATCTCTTCCAGGAGGTCTGGATGCGGGTGCTGGTGCGCGGCTCACAGTTCAACGGCCAGGCGAGATTCGATACCTGGCTGTTCACCATCGCCCGCAACCTGGTGATCGACCTGCGGCGCAAGCGCACCATGTCCAGCCTGGACGAGCTCTTTGAGGGCGGAAGCGACGACGACCGGCCGATGAGCTTCGAGGTTGCCGACGGCGCGCCGACGCCCGCGGACCGATTTTCCAACCTCGAAGACCGGGAACGGATTGCGGCGGCGCTGCTCCAGTTGGATACGCTTCATCGCGAGGTGCTGGTGCTCCGCTTCCACGAGGAGTTGTCGCTGGAAGAGATCGCCAAGGTCACGCGTGCACCTCTTTCCACCGTAAAATCAAGACTTTACCGGGGCCTTGCCGCCATCAAGCCCAAGCTGGAGCGCGCCTTTCAGCGCTTTCAGGGTGCGGTGTGAAGACCGCTGGGTTGGCCGAGGGCCAGGCCGGCTCGGGCGCCGACCCGAATCTGCTGTCGGCGCTTGCCGGAAGCCAGGCCGACCGGGAATGCGTCGTGGCCAGTCGCACCCGCCGTGTGGTCAGCGCTTCGCTGGGCGTGATGCGGGAACAGAAGGCAGGGCGCAAGCGCGTCCGCTGCGTAGCGCTGGCGGCCATATTGGTGCTCCTGCTGGTGCTCGCTCCGGTGGTCTGGTGGATTGCCGATACCTTGATTGAAGAGGAGCACCTGATTTGCCCCATGAGCCAGTTCAGTGTGCTGATCGCCTTCTTCAGCGCGGCGCTGCTGGCCTCGGCGCTGCTGGCCGGATGGCTGCGCCGCAAGCCCTGACCGAAGTCTCTTGCCAAATATCGGCCGCGCCGCCCGTGCGCGCGCAACTTCCGGATTCGCTCCTCCGTCCATCTAAGAGCGGTCAAGCCGTGCTTGATCCCCTGAGAGACCCTCCGAGGGAGGGGTTACCCCATGCGCGATCCAGAATCCATCTCCGCCGATGAGGACGCACGCCTGATCCCGGTGTGGTCCATCGTGGCCGGCGCCGTGGCCTTCGTGCTCGTCGAGTACTATTTCTGGATGGTTTGGCCGGAGCAGCAGCACCATCTGCCGCCGCTCGGGTTTCGTTCCTACCTGAACATCTCCTGGGGACTGCTGGCCGCGCTCTACTTCCTTATGGTCGGCTACGTCAGCAAGGACGCGCCGCGCCGCGCCATGAGCGCGCGCTTCTGGATGCTGATCTGCTTCGTGATGCCGGGCGGCATCGGCGCCGTGCTTTACTTCCTGCTGCGCCAGCCGGAGGTCTCTCGCTGCCCAAGCTGCTCCACCCATGTGCAGAGCGACTTCCACTTCTGCCCGCAGTGCGATTACCGGCTGGCCGCCAACTGCGGCCACTGCTTCAGCACCGTGCGCACCACAGACCTGTTCTGCACCCGCTGCGGCCATGAACTGGCCAGCGACCACATGCCTGCCCGCCTGCGCGCGCTGAGCGACTAGACGCGTGCCTCGGTCGCCGGTCGGCGCGCGGCCTCGCCTTGCCGCAATTGACCGGGCCCGGTTCCCTTCCTACAATCGAAGTTCCGGCCCTCATGCCCATCTCCGCGCTCATCATCGACGACGAACAACTGGCCCGCGACGAGCTCCAATACCTCCTCGACCAGGTGGGCGGCGTGGAGGTGCTGGCGCAGGGAACCAACGGCATCGAGGCCGTGGACCTGATCGAGGAGCACCATCCCGATCTTGTCTTCCTGGATGTGCAGATGCCGGGCCTCGATGGCTTTGCCGTGATCCAGCGGCTCATGGACCGCAACGGCTCCAGATTGACCGCGAGCAAAGAGGCCCAGCCCCTGCCGCAGATCGTCTTTGCCACGGCCTATGACCAGTACGCCGTGCGCGCCTTTGACGTGAACGCCGTCGATTACCTGCTCAAGCCCTTTGACCGCACCCGCGTCCAGCAGGCCGTGGAGCGGGTTCGCAACCGCATGGCCGACAGCTCTTCGGTTGCCGCCGGGGTGAGCCAGCAGCCTGACTCCCCGATCGAGTCCCAGCTCGAAGCGCTGCTGCGCCTGCTCAACCGTCCCCAGGGCGCCTCGCGCATCCCCCAGCCGGCCAGGCTCACCAACAAGCTGATCGTTCAGGCCCAGAGCCGGCTGCTTCTGGTCGACCAGGCCGATATCTGCTACGCGGCCATCGATGAGGGCGTGATACGCATCGTCACCCAGACCTTCGAAGGCCACTCCAAGTGCCGCACCCTCGAAGAGTTGCTGGAGTTGATGGACCCGGCGCTCTTCTGGCGCGCCCATCGCGGCTTTGTGGTCAACATCAACCACATCCGCGAGGTGGTGCCGTGGTTCAAATCCAGCTACCAGTTGCGCATGAACGACAAGCGCCAGACCGAAATTCCCGTCAGCCGCGCCCAAACCAAGCGCCTGCGCGAGCTCTTCAATCTGTAGCGGCTTGCTGTTGACCGGAAGCAGATCGGGAGTTCAAGCGTAAACGTACCACCCCGGTTGGTTAGAGCGTGTTTCAATAACCCGCCTTGTGTCAGGGCACGACTTCAGTCGTGCCGAAAAAGGCCTAGTAGATGAGGGGTTTTAACCCCTGAGGAAATGCGACCGAAGCTGAGTGGGCACCTTTTGAAACACTCTCTTCCAACTGCGGTGGTCGCATTTTGGGCGTTCAAAAGAGTCCGGGAGCAGGGCCGGCAACCCGGTCGCCGGCCTTGGCCTAGTTGGAAATCTGCCGGAAGAGGTAGAAGAGGGTTCCGGAGAGCAGCGCCGCGGCGGGGAGCGTGAAGACCCAGGCGGCCGCGATGTTGCGAATGGTGGACCACTGCAGGCCGCTTCCGTTGGCGGCCATGGTGCCCGCCACGCCGGAACTCAGCACGTGAGTCGTGCTTACCGGCAGGCCGAAGTTGTCGGCGGCCGAGATGGTGCACATGGCCACCAACTCGGCGCAGGCCCCCTGCGCGTAGGTCAGGTGCTCCTTGCCGATCTTTTCGCCCACCGTCACGACGATGCGCTTCCAGCCCACCATGGTTCCCATGCCCAGCGCCAGGGCCACGGCTACCTTGACCCAAGTGGGTATGAACTTGGTCGCCTTGTCCACGGTGCTCTTGTAGGTGGCCAGACCCTTGGTCTCGGCGGCGGTAAAGGCCGGAGTGTGGTTCTTCTGCATCAGGCGGATGGCCTCGCTGGCCACATACATGTCGTTGCGGACGTTGGCTTGCTTATTGGCCGGAACCGATTTGTACTCCTTGTAGACGACCACATCCCCTTCCAGATCCTTGACCAGCTCTCTCAGAGCCAGCACCGTGTCCGGCTTGATCTCCTTGGTGCGGATGTAGTCGGTAACTTCGGCGCGCGCATCTTCGCCGAGGACGCCGCTCTTGTCCACATGCTGGTCCAGAATGCGCCCGGCTTGCTCGGAGGCGGCGATGAACTCCTGCACGTCGCGCGCCGAGACGGCGTGGTTGAGCGCGTAGGCGGTGGGCACGGTGCCGATGAGGATCAGCATGATGAGGCCCATGCCCTTCTGTCCGTCATTGGAGCCGTGCGCAAAGCTGACGCCCGAGCAAGTGAAGACCAGCAGGGCGCGAATAGGCCACGGTGGAGGCGTATTGCCCTTGGGAGCCGTGAAAAGCACGTCGGCATTCTCGATCACCAGCCTGGCGCCCAAAGCCAGAATGTACAGTCCGGCGATTCCCGCCAAGAGCATGACCAGGATCAGCCCATACGGGGATTGCCAGCTCTCGGCAAGTGCGACGGGGTGCCAGACCGGAGGCCCCAGGGGGCCGAAAAGTCCCAGAACCAGAGGGGCGACCAGGTTCATCAGGTAGGTTCCGCCAACACCGGTTATCGCGATGGAGGGAATCGCCCACAGGGGCTTTTTATGATTCTCATGGTAGAGAACGGCCATGGCCCTGGCCCATTTCGCGAGGATGAACGCTTTGGAAAGCAGCAGCAGCAGAAAGGCGGCGCCGAAGCCGATCAGGGGCGAGATCAGCAGCACTTTGAATACCTTGGTGGCTTGTTCCCAGTCCACGCCGGAGGTGCCCGTGTGAACGCTCATCAGCTGGTTGGCGATGCCCACGCCGATGATGGAGCCGACCATGGTGTGGGAGCTGGAGGCAGGCAGGCCGAACCACCAGGTGCTGAGGTTCCAGATAATGGCAGCGATGAGCAGGGCGAAGACCATGGCGAAGCCGGCGCCGGAGCTGACTTGGAGAATCAGCTCCACCGGGAGCAGCGTAATGATCGAGAAGGCTACCGCCCCGGAAGAGAGCAAAACCCCGGTCAGGTTGCACAGCCCGGACCACACCACGGCGATGTTGGGGTCCAGCGAGTGGGTGTAGATGACCGTGGCCACGGCGTTGGCCGTGTCGTGGAAGCCGTTCACGAACTCGAAGCCCAAGGCGATGATCAGCGCCGTTGCCAGCAGCAGATAGGGCCAGATGCTGCCGATGGTTACGCCGTTGAAGTCCTCAAGGATGTGCAAGGCGATGAAGCTGACGCCGATAATCAGCGCTGCCAGAACCACGCCTCCGCTGATCATGGCGTGGGATTTCTTCATCTTCTTGTCAAGCAATGCCGCAGCCGGGGGACGGCCTTCGATAGTGGTCGCCAGATCGGACATTCAGTGGCTCCAGGTTTTGAGATGGGAATTCATCCGGCTGAACCGGCCGGGAACACCAATCAGACTCAACCTTGGATATATGAGGCAGATGAAAGGAATATGAATATCAGGTTACAGAACTGTCTTTTATGGTCTTAAACGGCCGCCCTCATCCGCTCCCGCATCGGCTCGTTATCCGCATACACACGCCACTCCGCCACCTTGCCGTCCTTGATCGTCGCCCGCAGCGCCACCGGCGTCTCCCACCGGTTCTCCACCTTCAACCACGCTTCGGGAGCATACGTCCCCTTCGCCACCCCCAGCATCACCACCACCGGCCCATCGCAAAACGTCTCCTCCACGGCAATCGAGTAATCCGGAACCATGTGGAAGTACCCCACCCAGCACGCCCGCACCGCATCCCGTCCCTTTACTTCCTGTGCCATCGAATCGACCATCCGGTGCCCTGACGTCATCAGCGCCGCCATCCGCTCCACGTCATGCCGGTTGATCGCCCCCACAAACGCGAGCGCCGCACGTTCAGCCGATCTCATCATGCCGCCATTGTACGCGCCTTTCACACGCCCCGGCTGACTCTTCCAACCCCAATCGTTGTCATCTTGAGTCCCCCCGGAACGCCGTCATCCTGAGCGCCCCGCAGCGCCGTCACCCTGAGCGCCCCAATACCGCTGTCATCCTGAGCGGAGGTCGCCGCGGAGACCGGAGTCGAAGGACCTGCGGTTCGGGGCTTCCGCAACCAACGGACCGGAGCACCCCACAGCGGTGTCATCCTGAGCGGAGTCCGCCACGGCGGACGTAGTCGAAGGACCTGCGTTTCGGGATTCCGTGAAGGGTTCGGGCTTCAGCCCATACATGAGCGCAACAAAATCAACTCTGGGCTTTGCAGACCGCGGAACAACTCCACCCGAATGGAGCAGAGGCCTTCAGGCCAATGAAAACAGCGGCTCCATCGGGGCCTTAAGGCCGGAGCCCAATTCGCCGCGGCCTGCCCATTCCCGCCCTCTGCGCGGCGGCCTAGCTCCCGGATTTCCAGCGATAGCCTCCAGTCGATGACACGCTCAAACAATATTGCCTCTATGCCGGCTTCCCGATACCGATCCCGTTTTAGATACATTAAAGACTTGCTTTTAATGGAGTTGCAGCGCTTCTTGAGCGACTCTTATCTACACGCGCTTGCAGGTTGCGATTAAGCTGGTGAGGGCTGCGCCGGTCCGTCCACCTTTGTCTCCGCCGTAGAAGAGCCAGTTCTTTTGACCCACCACGATGTCGCGGGGATTGTGTTAGGCGCTGTTGTTTTCGATCTCCAGATCGACTTCCGGACAGTAGCGCAACAGCGCTTGAGAGTGGAGTTTCCAACTCAGGAGTGCCCGGCTGGACCCACAAATTCGATCGTTTGCGTACTCCAGCCGCAGAGTACTTCTGGCCAGCCGTCGCGTTACTTCACCACATCCAACCCCGGCTGAATGAATCTGAAAATAACGTTGCCGATGTCGGGGAACTGGTAAGCCAGCCAGGTAAGCACCGGGACAGCTCCAAACGTGATGATGCGGATATAGAAGTCGAGACCGAGTTCGTTGGCGTTGGTTTCGGTTACGCGGCTGAGAATCGGATCGCGGTGCATCTGCGCGAGCACCCAGATAATCCCGGCACCGAGAATCACCAGCACGCCTGTAAGCACCCAGTTGGCCCATTCACGCGGCTGAAACGGATACGAATTCCATGCGATGATGGCCAGAACGAAGGATGCGGAGACAAAGCTCATCAGGGAACCCAAATAGGCCAGGACGGCGCGGATGAGAGATAGATAGCGGATGGCCAGGAATTCTTCCGCCACCTGGATATATGCCGGGTCGGCAGAGCCCGCACCGGCGTGAAGTTGAAGCGGGAGATCTTGCGACGCGGTTTGCGATTTGGGACGGAGAGCCTTGATTGGCACCTCCTTTTGCTCTTTGCCTTCTACCAGTCCAATGCGCTCGGTTTCCCAATAGGGAATCAGCAGATACTTGAGCAACTGTTTGCCGAATGCCGCAAAGTCGGCCTCCGCTTTGCTCCCGGCATTGTATGGATGTTCCTCGTTGCGATAGATATTGGAACGAATCTCCGCCATGGACCGCAGGAGGCGTTTGCGCAAGGCTCTTAGTCTGCCCAGGCCGCATTTAGTCAGGCGCCGTTTCAAGTCGCTCTCATTCAGCATCTGATCCACGGATTCGATGGAGCGGGCCTGGTCGCGCAATTGGCGATGCAACCCGTCCTTCCGAAGCATGGTTATCCATCGCATTTCCTCCAAGCGGTCGAAGGCAAAGCGGATAGGCTGATTCTCCAACCTATCGAGCAATCCGTTTTTGAGCGAGCTCCAGACTAGGAGGATGCGCAGCCATCCTGACAAGGCAATGGCCACGAGCGGAATGAACAGCCCTCCAATCAGGATTTCATACGGGGATGCCAGATGCCGATATGTCCACAGTAAGAAGTGATGAGTCCACGGTAAATCCTGATGAGCCCACAGAAAGGAGGTGAGACTCTTGATCGGCGTAAAGAGGGAGAAGTAAACCAGCAGAAAGGCGTAGATGAGTGCGAGGGCGCCGTCGGCTACTGGTTCGGGTAGTTTTTGGAACTCGGGCAGTTTCAGGAATCTGCGAATCGCATTGCGGGTGATGAGCAGGCAGAAGATGTTCTCGTACAGATGGAAGCTCTGCGAATTCGCGTTCTCGCCGAGGTCCTCGTGAGAGACAAAGAAGCGATCCTTGTTCTCATCGCCGAAGCTACGAGGAATCCGCGGTCCTCCAGCCTCGGAGAAGCGCATCCGCCTGATCTGAAAAAAGGCCCACAGATACCAGGCGAAGAGCAGCAACAGCACCGGCACAACCGGGGAAACACCGCTTTCCGGGTGAATGCAGCGAAGCGCAAACGAAACCCCCACCAGCGAATACGGCACATGTTGAGTGGCCACCAGAGCGCGGCTGCACTGATAATTCCAGAGCCAAACAAGAAGAATCAGCCCGATACTCGCCAGGATATTGATGAACAGATACTTATTCTCATTGATCCGCAGGTAGACCCACTCAGGCCCGGTCGGATTTTGAGTGGGGACGCTTTCAGCCTTCGCCCGCCCGATGTAGTGCCGGATCTTCCAGAATGTGACCAGGATAGACGCCAGTCCCAGAGCCAAAGTGGCGCAACCGATGAAATCGTCCTGCGGATCGGTCCGGGCAAGGACGCTGAGCCTGATCAAAGGCCAGGCGACAACGAACGCCATTGAAAACAGCATGACTGCGCCCACGTGAAGAGCCATCGCCCGGCGCCGCGGTTGATCGTTGTCGTCGATGGCGAGGTCGCGCGTGAACAGATTCCGGTAATTCGCCACCCAAAGGATTACGGTGTGAGAAAGGCACAGGAGCGAGACCAGCGCGCAGAGAACCCGCCATACCTGCGAAGGAAAGATAAGCACAATCTTCAATCTCGCGCGAAGGTTGGTTTCGGCGTGGGCGGCATGGCCGCCATCGTAGTAGACCGCGCATGCCGAGTTTTTGGGATATTTGGCCGTGTCGCCGGAGGCGTTGTCCGCTCCCTTGCCGCCCGTCGAGCGGAATACCTCCGGGTCTATCTCGGGGTTGAATGCGGGAAGTATTTGGGGCGAATCGCTGGCGCAAGGGCTGAGAATTGCAAGCGGGTAGTTGCCGTCGGTCCCGATCACCGTAGCCCATAGGGGAGGGTACACGGGGACCCGGACGGGGTGATTTGGATCCGCAAGCGGTTCGAAGATGTTCGAATAGGACGAGAGATACAGCTTTGGGAGCTTGTCTGCGCTTTTCTCCGTGTTCAGGCTCCAGAATGTGTAGCTTGCGGCGTTGTAGTCCTCTACCGAACTTGTATCGGAGGGATTACGGGTCAGGGGCGGGGAGAATCGCGAGGGCCTCCCCAACGCGAACAGTGGGTGAGGGGTAATGCCGATTGCGCCGACGAATGGCACATTGTCGATTTCTCGATCCATCAGCAGATCTGCGCTAAAGAAAACCAGCCTTGCATCCGGACGGGCGCGGCGTAGGAACTGCGCCAGGAATATTCCGTCGAGGGTATTGGTCGCGCCGATGCTGATGTATCGAATTCGACCCTTCTGAAGCTTGCGGGCGATGTCCATCAGTACCGATTCCTGCGACAGCGGCGTGATGTCGCGGGAAAACTGGGTAACGTTGTCCGCAGCGCTGGAATCCCTGAGCGAGAGACGGAGATAAGGGCTGGGATTCGATCCCGATTCGGCGCCTCCTTGGTTGCTGGCGGCCCTGGCGTTGCGCAACAGGGAGATTTCTCGCGGGAAGCGAATGAGCATGGGTTGCGGACCGGAATTGATATCCATTTTGCACGGTCTGCCGGGCAATTCCTTTTCAGGTTGCTGGCTTGTGGAGCTCGGCTTTTCTTCCCGTGGCTTGGGCAACCGTTCGTTGGCTCTTTCGCTTGCCATCGCGGTGTTGTCCTCCACGAGCATCGCCACACTGCCCAGGTCTTCTCCGGAACATTTGAGACTGAGCAGAAAGGAATCCTGATCGTACTTCGAATTCATGGCGAAGGACAGGTAGTTTATTGTTACCGGGCCCGTTTTGTACCCGGAGGACAAGGCTTCCAAAGCCAGATGGGTGCTGGTTTCAGCGGCCATGTCGATGACTTGCCCCGGGGGCAGAGTCTTCGACATTACCGCCCCTTCGATGCCTGCCCTGACCGACTCGGCGGAGCCGGTATAGATTGGGCCGATCATAGCGAGGTCAGTGTCTTTTCCTCTGGAGAATGAAGAGTGGACCTTTTCGAGCGCAACCTTGATCTCATTTTCGTCGAGAAGAGCATTTCGGAGCTGGAATCCGTCGACGCCCAAGGTCGGCGATTCCGCCACCAGGAAGAGGTAAATAACCTGCGAATACCCGCTTTGCACGTTATCGACAGCGTTTTGCTGGCCAGAACCATTCGCAACGTGCTTGAGGACGATCAAGCCTGGTTGCCGCTCGCGCTCAGGGTCATGACCCTGCTCGGCAGCCCCGGAGGAATCCTCGGTCTTCAGCGGGCCGATCCGATTTTTCCACGGCAGCCAGTAATAGCTGCTGACATACTCGTTGTCCGCAGCGGCCTGAAGAAGCGCATCGACCCTGCGGTCGAATTGCAGCGCCAAGTGAGTGTGGACCGGATCGGGAACCGTGGCGACGATCGCCGTGACATGGCCCTGTTGAACGTTCGTGGTGAATCCCCAACGCTTCCCCGGTTCGGTCCCACAGGCCTGTTCCTTGCCTTCAAGGCTTGCATTCAGGCCCAGGTCGAGGTCGCTGCCTTTCCCATTGACCGTGTAGCGAAATCCGCTGACAGTGCCATGAACCTTGGGCGGCTTCGCTTGCTCGTCGTCCTTGGCATCTCTGGCTGCCGCCCAATAGTTGCACGACGCGATCCATGGACCTTCGCTGTCCGGTTCCGTTGCCTGCGAGGCGTCTCCCGCGTTGGGGACGGCAATGGGCGGCGCGGCTTGTTGCGTAGAGAAGTATCCAAGCGGATGGAGGAGGAGTCCAGTCAAGAGTACGGCTCCAATGGTTGCACCCTGGGACTTGTTCATACGAATCTCTCAATCCTCGCGATAGAGCTGGGTCAACGTGGACTAAACTTCAGGGATGGTCAAGTTGGGGGGTCGGTCGAATTGGCGCCGGGATTCCTGAAGCAGGTTGAATGCATTCGGGAATCAGCTCTTTGGCAACTTCTGGGGAAGTTACTTCTTAGTTTATTTTCACCGATGCGTTTATCTTGTCAAGAGAAAAAGCGGCTCTGCGCAGAAATCCGGGAGGTGTTTCGCTTTCCGAGGATTCGGGGGTTCTGTGACTCCGGGTATCGGCGCCTTATGGATGAATAGCTTAAGAATTTCAAGTGTTGACTGACTGGTAATCAAAACCTGCCGCTTTTCGCGTAGAAAGCCTCGTCCGCGGCGGTGGAAAAGCCTGAAAAAGGGCAAGAATCGGCGCGAAATGGATTGAGAGTGGCGCGGCATCGGCCGTGCTTCTCCGCCTTCCCGCTCCCCAACCCCAACGCCTACAATGAGAAGAGAAGTTGAAACCCGAGGAAAACCATGCCGCTCTCCGGAGAAGCCATCCGCCTGATGAACTACATTGACGACGTTGCCGTAACCCTGCGCCGGGTGCTGGCCACCATCCCCACGCTCACCGCCGAGGAGCGCGCCCGCGTCGCCGAGCACCTGCTCAACGCCAAGCCCAGCGCCGAGGACGTTACCGAAGCCCTCTCCGCCAAGTAAACCTGGCTTGTCTACCGTCGCCATCATCGGAGCAGGGCCCCTGGGCCGCTGGCTGGCCCTGAGCGCGGCCCGCGCCGGCTTCCGCGTCCTGCTGGAGGACGTGATGCCCGCCAACCTCCGTCACGCCCGCGAAGCGCTCCGCCGGCAACTCGGCCCCGAGGCTCTTGGCCCGGTTGCGGGAGCGTCGCCGAGCGTCGCCTTCGTCTCCACCATCGAAGACGCCGTCCGCTCGGCCGACCTGGCCATCGACTGCGTGCCGGACGAACTGGAGTCCAAGCTCGAAATCCTCTGGCTGCTGGACCGCATGGCCCCGCCCCGCACCGTTCTGGCCACTCCCACCATGCAGCTGTCCATCGCCGACCTGGCCAGCTGCACCTGCCGTCCGGAGAAGTGCATCGCCATCGCCGCCGAAGCCTCCAGCCTGGCTGCCGGCGCCGACACTCAAATCCTCCTCCGCACCACGGCCAAGACCAGCCACCAGACCATAGCCCTCGTCGAGGATTTCTGGCGCCGGCTGGGCTTCATCCCCACCTTCGCCCTCGACCCCGCCGATCAGCCGCGCAGGCCTCGATAGGAACAACCTGTTGATGCGCCACAACTAGGGATCGGGGATCAGAGATCGGGGATCAACGGCCAGTTTTCGACTCTCTGCAAACGCTGCCGATCTACTTGGGCGGATTGGCCGGCCGGATTGGCTCGCCCGGCGAATCGACGTCGATGGTCGGGGGCAAGGGCGTACCTTTCGGCTCTCCCGCGCTGGGCGGAACGGCATGGACCGCAAGCTGACCCACCGGCAAATGCGCAGCCTTCAGCAGTCTGCCCTTTCTGTCGAAGGTCATGGTCCACACCATGGTGCGGGGAGCCGCGGCCACATCCGTAAATGAAACGATGGCGCCGCCCTGGACCGGTATCTCCAGCTTGGCGGGGGCAGCGGTCAGGAACTTCTGGCTCTCCAGATCGTCAACGAGATTCGCAAGCTGGGGATGCGCTCCCGCCAGGGCGGCGTAACACAGGCCGGTCCCCAGCCAGTCGGGGGCCTTGCCGGGGTGCTCCTCGGCCCGGATGCGGTTGAAGGCCGAGACGGTCAGCGCGTTGATGGGCGCGGGCGAGAAGAGCGAATAGCCGCGCAGGCGAATGGGGATGATGCGCACCCGGCCATCGCCGTTGCGCGGTATCGAAGCCGTAAAGACGCTCACGTCGCCCGCCCCGCCGTTGCGCAGGAAGCGCAGAAAGAGGTGGTTGGGCAGCGCGGGGCACACCAACTGCCGGTAACTCCATGCGCCGTGGTTGAACTCCAGGCCAATGCGCCTTGCATGTTCGGCGATGGAAGACTCCGCGTCCGCCTCCAGATCGAGATCCTTCCGGGTCATCTCGCCGGCAGAGCGGTACTCGACCGGCGCCACAGGCCCCGGAGTCTCGCTGCCGGCAGGAAACGGCAGGGGAGGCACAGCATTTGGAACCTGCCTGACCTTGAGATGAGTCGCGGAAGTATCCTGAGCCGCCTGCGCCTGGGCGAAGGCGCGGAGAGCGGCGATGGATAGAACGGCCAGGATTAGGGGCAGGATTTTCAGTTGCGCCATCTTGCCCCCAGATTACCACCGCTGCGTGGAGAGAGGCTTTGGATGAGGGTGATGCGCACCATACAGAAAGGGCAGCCGTATGCGGGCTGCCCTTCATGATCGCTCAAGCTCCCAGGAGTAGGAGGCTGCGTGCGTGAACTGAGAATCAGTGCGCCGCGGGCCTGTGCGCCGGCGTCGGCTTATGCACCGGGACCACCTTCTTCGCCGGCACAATCGTTCCTTCGCGGAGCACGATCTGCACCGACTGCGCCGTGGTTGCCGTAGCTGGGACCTGGGTGTAGGTGTCGTAGGTTCCATCCAACTCGGCCTCTCCCTTGGCACGATCGCCAAATGCGAAGCCGGCGACATATACGGCCTTTTCCTTTTCGGTCAGCGGCGCCTTCAAATTGACGATGAAGTCGGGAAGCTTGGCCTCCTTGGCGTCCGCAGTCACGGCGAGCTTGATGACCGAGTCGGTTGCCTCGATCACAATTCCGGGAACCAGGGTCGACTGATCCTTCATCAGCGCCCAAAGCTTATCCGCGTCTTCCTTGGCGCCGAAAGCCAGAACCAATTCCTTGTCGGCCAGAGCCAGAGTCCTCAGATCCGGAGTATTCACCAGAATGGTGTGAATCTTCTCGGCCGGGGTCGGCGCCGGCTTGAGGACAAAGTTCGACGGGAAAACGGTCTTCGCCGCCTGGACCTTCAGGTCGTCGAGTCCATCCAGCCCGCCATGGTACTTCTTGTACCAATACTCGAGCTTCTTTCCGATCACGGCCTTGTAGCTGTCGGGCGCAAAGTTGAGCGCGCGGGCATAGAACCACACCGCGTTCACCGCGTCCGGCGGAGTCTCCTTGACATAGGCTTCGGCAATGTTCAGAGTGTCCACCAAGCCAGTACCCTTTTGGGTGTCTTCGGGGGTAAACAGCATCAGCTCCTGGGTGTACTCGGCGATGCCGGCCTTGACGTCCTTCTTGGAGAGGATGTCATCCAAAGCGATGGCGGAGTGAAAGATTGGGTAGGTTGCGTCCGTCTGCTTCTTCCAGTCGGCGGCGGAGATCTTGGCCGGCTTGGGAGTTGCGAGTCCCTTCTGGGCCATCGCCGCGGCATCGTCGCAAGTCTGCGCGTCGCTCGTCTTTTGGCACTGGGCCTTCTTGAGGAGTACCGAAATGTAAATGGCCTTCGTGTTGTTGGGGTCCACCTGGAGCAGGCGGGTGGCAGCGCTGAGCGTATGGTCCGGGTCGTTCAGTTGCTGGTAGGTATCCACCAGCAGGTCCAGGACGGCCGCCTTCACCACGCTCTGTGGATAGGCTTGCAGAAAGCCCTCCAGGGCCGCGGCTTTGGCCTTGGGATCGCTCTGGGTGGTAGCCATTTGATAGGCATTGAACTCGGCCGGATCCTTGATGGTGATCTGGTCCGAATCCTGTGCCCGCAGCGTGGGCGCGGAAACGAGGCTAATGCTCGCCAATGCCATCACAGACGCAAAGACAAACTTTTTCATTCAGTGCTCCTGGGAAATGCCGAAATGGAGATCGATACTCAAGCACACGCTCGCGGAAGTTGCAACCGTTCAGTCTGGCGGTTGAGTACCGGGGTATGCGTAAACGATACCACGGCTCCCAATGCGGTGTTGGAAGGATTATAGATAGCCCCGCCCATTGTGACAAGCGAAGTTCCAAAGGAAAAAAATAATTGTTCAGGAAGCCGCGCCGCGCGTCCCCCCGGCGCCAGGTCAAAAGTCCTCGTTCACCGGAATAACTGCCATGTCCGGGATGAAAAACAGCCCTCCCGGCCAGTTGCATCCCCGTCGCTCCGGACTGCCGATGGCTCAAGCGCATGTCGGCTTAGACACCGGAGCGGGAAAAACTGTTCCCGAGCTTCCATTGGGGCGCCCCACCCTCGCCGCGTTTCTGTTGTTGAGGCCAGGGCGGGCTAGCACGCGTCCGGCCTGCTCATTGCAGCAACCGCACCAATTCGGCCTGTTCGGCCAGGAAGGCGTCGTGGCCATGGTCGCTGATCATCTCCCGGTAATCGGCCTGCACGCCGGTGGCGCGAATTGCCTCGGCAAAGCGGCGCACTTCCGCGGCCGGAAACAGCCAATCCGAACTGATGCCGACAAAGCTGAGCCGGGCGCTGATGCGGCTGAAGGCCTCCTCGGCCGAGGAGAAGCCGCGCATCGGATCCCAGGTATCCATGGTGCGCAGCAGGGCCAGATACGAATTGGCGTCGAAGCGGTCGATGAATCGCTGCCCCTGGAGGTCCAGATAGCCGGCTATGTCGAACCGCCCGCCAGTCAGGCCGCCGCCCTGGTCGTCGAGGCCCCAGGGATCCTCGCCGTTGCGATTGGGATTGCGCCCATAGCGCTCGTTGAAGAGCGCCGCGGACTTGTAGCTGAGCATGCCGATCTGGCGGGCCAGCGCCAGTCCCCGCCGCGGAGGACGCTGGGGCAGATAGCGGCCGCCCGCCCACTCCGGGTCGTGCAGAATGGCCTGGCGCTGGAGATGATTGAGCGCCAGCCCCATCGCCGAAACCGGGGTTGCGCCGATGATCAGCCCCCGCGCCACGCGTTCGGAATTGAGAATGGCCCAGTCCAGGGCCTGCATCGCCCCGATGGAGCCGCCCAGAACCAGCCGCAGCCGCCGGATGCCCATGGAATCCAGCAGCCGCGCCTGCGCCCGCACATTATCTCGGATCGAAACCAGGGGAAAATCCGGGCCATACGTCTCGCCCGTCTCCGGGTCCACCGAGCCAGGCCCCGTGGAACCGTAACAGGAACCCAGCATGTTGATGCAGATGACAAAGTCGTGTTCCAGCGACAAGACCGCGCCCGGCGCAAAGATCTCAGGCCACCAGGAGCCCACCAGCGCCGAACCGGAGAGGGCATGGCACACGAGCACGGCGTTGTCGCGGGCCGCATTCAGCCGGCCGTACACCGCATAATGCAGTGTTACGCCGGCCAGTGTGCGGCCGCACTCCAACAACAGATGCTCGTCAAGTACAAAGTCCCCCTCGTATGTCGGCTCCAGAAGTTTCGTTCCGGCTCCCTTTACTTGAGGCCCGGTCTCGGCCGGGGTTCGGGTTTCAGTCATCACCTTTATTGTGCAGCATGACCCACGGTTGCGGCTGCGCCCGTAAACGAATGCCCGTTCGCGGCCTCGATCGCCTGGTCCAAATCCGCCAGAATGTCGCGAATATCCTCGATTCCGACCGATAGCCGCACCAGTTCGGGGGTAACGCCGGTCGTCGCCTGCTCCTCCACCGACAGCTGCTGGTGGGTGGTCGAGGCCGGATGGATCACCAGCGACTTGGCGTCGCCGATGTTGGCCACCAGCGAGAACAGCTCCAGCGAGTCGATCAGTTTCTTTCCCGCCTCATAGCCTCCCTTGATGCCGAAGGTGACCAGCGCTCCTTTCCCGTTGGGCAGATACTTCTGCGCCCTCGCGTAATAGGGGCTGGACTCCAGGCCCGGATAGTTGACCCACTCCACGCCGGGATGCTGTTCGAGATGCCGGGCCACGGCCAGGCCATTCTCCGAGTGGCGCTCCAGGCGCAGATGCAGGGTCTCAATCCCTTGCAGAATCAGGAAGGCGTTGAAGGGCGAGAGCGCCGCGCCGGTGTCGCGCAGCCCCTGCACGCGCGCCTTGAGGATGAACGCCAGCGGACCGAAGGCCTCGGTATAAGAAAGGCCGTGATAGGACGGATCGGGCTCGGTGAAGCCCTTGAAGCGCCCCGATGCTGCCCAGTCGAACTTGCCCGCATCCACAATGACGCCGCCGATGGTGGTGCCGTGGCCGCCCAGAAACTTGGTGGCCGAGTTGACCACGATGTCGGCGCCCCACTCGATGGGCCGCACCAGCGCCGGCGAGGCCGAGGTGTTGTCGATGACCAGCGGCAGCTTGTGCTCGTGGGCGATGGCGGCGATCTTCTCGATGTCCACCACGTCGAGCTTGGGGTTGCCCAGCGTCTCGGTGTAGATGGCCCGCGTCTTGTCGTTGGTGGCCGCGCGCAGCCCATCGAAGTCGTCCGCGTCGACAAACCTGACCGTGATGCCCAGGCGCGGGAATGTGTAGTGGAAGAGGTTGTAGGTGCCGCCATAGAGCGAGGTGGTGGAGACGATCTCTTCTCCCGCCGAGGCCAGGGTGGTCAGTGTCAGCGTCTCCGCCGCCTGGCCCGAGGCCGTCGCCAGCCCCGCCGCGCCACCCTCAAGCGCCGCGACGCGCTTCTCGAAGACGTCGGTGGTGGGGTTCATGATGCGGGTGTAGATATTGCCGAACTCCTGGAGCGCAAATAAGCGCCCGGCGTGAGCCGCGTCCTGGAACTCGTAGGAGGTGGTCTGGTAGATGGGTACGGCTCTGGCGCCAGTCGCCGGGTCGGGCGATTGGCCGGCATGGACGGCAAGGGTGGCAAACTGGCGCTGCTGCGATTCGGACATGATGGGCTCCTTCTGCTTTCTTTTGATTTTCAACCATTTTCACTGCTGTTGGGATGTGGTCCCTCAACCAGGCTGTCATCCTGAGCGGAGTCCGCCGCGGCGGACGGAGTCGAAGGACCTGCGGTTTGCCTTTCGGTACAAAAGTGAGAGATGGCGGGTGCCCCACGCTCGCGATCCGCCGCGGCGGATTTTTGTCGCTAGGGTGGGAAACGCATGCCCCAAAAAGCAAAACGGCCCGAATCCTCTCCGGGACCCGGGCCGCCTGGCTTCAAGATCGGTTGCGCCTAGCGCATTCGCGTCTCAAGAGCCGCACGGAGGGGTCCGCACGCCATACACATGCACATGGCCATGACCGCAATTCCGTGTTTCCTTGAGTTCGGCATTAAAGGAAGTATCGACGGAAGGCGCAGTGCCTGTCAAATGCAATCGCAAGTATTTTGATGACGCGAAGGCCGGCGAGACCCGACCTGGCCTGCGAACTACTTTTTCCCATTCAGATTCAGCACCGTTGTCTCCCCGCTGCTTTCTCCATGAAAATAATTGGTCATCCAGAGCCAAAGCCCCATGAGCAACCACGATGCTATTGGCACCGCCAGAAACGGACCAGCGGGTTTTGCCAATTGCTTGACGTCCACCGTACTGAAATAGATCAACGCTGAACCCAGGCTGATGAAACGTACTTGGTTGTACGTTACATTCTGCCGTACAAGTGGCCATCGCTTTGCCGAGCGGAGCACCAGCGCCATCCCTGCAAAGGGGGATGCCACCCAAACCGTGAAAAGCAGCATCAACTCAACCGACGAGTCATGTCGCCCCACCCACAGCATCAGCCCCAGCGAGACTACAGCTCCCACCAGCAAAGAGAAAAGTGCGGAGCTACGCCGGCCATTGATTGGCGGCTCCGGTTCGACTGTCATCGCTACATGTTCCATCGCCACAGCCCTCCGGAATCACCGATTACTCCGCCCGAGGATCATTGTCAATAAGTTTACTCTTCCGCCTTCCACACATAGGCGCCCGGCTGCGGCAGACCGATGTGCGCCAGCACGCGATAGACGAACTGCCGGGCCATCTCGGTGGAGTCAACGGGGTGATTGTAGAAGGCGGGAATGCAGGGAAAGATCACCGCGCCGGCCTCGGCGGCCAGCGTCATGTTGCGCAGATGGATGCGGTTGAACGGCGTCTCGCGCACGCACAGAATCAGCGGCCGCCGCTCCTTGAGCGTGACGTCGGCGGCGCGGGCGATGAGCGAGTTGGCCAGTCCGTGGGCGATGGCCGCCAGCGTGCCCATGGAGCAGGGCAGAACAATCATACCGTCCGACGGATGGCTGCCGCTGGCGATGGCCGCGCCGATGTCCGCATCGGAGTGCTGGACGGTCTTGATGGGCGTCGCGCCGAGAAGCTTTTCCAGGAGGCCGTTGCGGCCGCTCACGCCCAGTTCCTCGGCCAGCACGCGCAGGGAGTTTTCCGAAGCCACAAAATGTACCCGCCCCACTCTTTCGTCAGACTCAAGAGCGCGGAGCGCCTCGCGGCCAAAGACCGCGCCGGATGCGCCGGTAAGTGCGACGGTGATATTCATGGCTTCCACGTGTGGATTCTTCTATGCTGAACAGGTCGGGGTCAAATCTTCCCAAGGCTCAAAATCGGGACATGCAGCACCGTCATATTCTACTTGTTCAGACCTGGGCCACCTGGCCGGTGTCAAGGGTCGAGAGGAACGCCAATAGCTCGACCTTGACACCGTCCTGCCCAAACCGACGATCCCCATGCTCCTTTGGTGGCAGGAGTGGCGACAAAAGTGCCTTGACAAAGCCGACGCTTTCGCTCAGGAGCGCCGAGCGGCCAGCCAGCCGCTATCGATTGACCGCAATGAAAGCCAAGTCCTCTTTCTGGCTCTCTTTTCTGGCCTGCTCCTCAAGTTTCGTGGCGGGTAAGAAAACCCCATTCGAGCCGGAATCGACGCGAACCGCGCTCAGGAAGTATTGACCGCCATACTGGTGGAAAATCAGCGAGCCAGGCCTCCATGGGCCGAGCGAACCGCGCTGGCCAAAGACCGTTGCCTTTACGTTCTTCGCCCGGTCTCGAACGATGAGCTCATCGGGAAACAATGGATCGAAGCCGAGGGTGTAGCTCCCGGCCGGTAGAAAAGTGTTGTTGACGGTAAAGTTGAATGGAACGTTTACTTCGACGGCATTGCTCTGTGCCGTGGCACTGCTGGCCGTCATCAAGGTTGCTCCGGCGAAGAGCGCGATTGCGGCGATGCGATTCATATGAACCTCCTCATTGGTTGTTTTGTTCGGGTCTCTTGCGAGCCCTCGGGAACCTTCTCCGAGAGCCTGCTGGAACACAATAGATTTACTTGCCCAATCTCTCGCGCCAGCGCTGCTCAGCGGCATAGCGATGATCCAAACCAGGCATTTATGGATGTCCGGTTCGATCGCGCCATATTGTGAGTCTGGCTCAGGTTTGTATATCTGTCCAATAGATTGATGTGATATATTGCATCTGTATTGGAGATTCTTCTATGGAAGTCCGGCAGCTACAGATCTTTCGAACGCTCGCTGAAGAGCTGAGCTTCACGCGCACTGCTGAAAGGGTGCACACCGTGCAGTCCAACGTGACCGCGCAGATCAAGGCACTCGAGGAGGAACTCGGAATACCGCTCTTTGACCGCCTGGGCCGTCGCGTGACCCTCACTGACGCGGGCCGCAACTTCCTGCCTTTTGCCTCGCAGGCCCTGACGGCCATGGACCGGGGTCAACGCGCTCTGCAAACCGGCATCGAGCCCAGCGGGCCGTTGCGTATCGGCGCTGCGGAGAGCCTGCTCACCTATCGCCTGCCCGAGGTATTGCGCGCCTTCCGCCGCCACTTTCCGCACGTCGAACTCATCTTCCGTCCGTACGTGAATGCGACTCTTGCGCTTGAGCTCGAAGCCGGAAAGTTAGACATGGCGATATACGGGGACGATCTTCAGGCCTTCTCGAGTATCGCGTCCATCCGCCTGCGCACGGAGCGAGTCCTCTTGCTGGCCGATGCCACCCACCCGCTGGCCAGTCAACCCACGGTTAAACCTGCCGATCTGGCCGGACAGAATCTGTTGCTTACGGAAGCAGGATGCAGTTACCGAGGAAAACTCGACCGGGCGCTCGCACTGGGAAACATTCGTCCTGGCAATGTCACGGAGTTCTCCAGCGTTGAGGCGCTCAAGCAGTGCGTCACCCTCGGCATGGGACTCGGTCTGCTGCCGGCCATCGTCGTCGCCCGCGAACTGCGCCAGAAACGTCTCAAAGCCTTGCGCTGGGCCGGTCCGTCCCTCGACATTAGCACCCATATCCTCTGGCACAAGGACAAATGGATTTCTCCGGCCATGGCCGCCTTCATGGAGCTGGTCAAGGACAAACTGAAGGACTCCGAAGGCTGAAGTCCGGGCGGGTGGCCGACATCTCAATCATCCGGTAAATCGAGTGGCCGGTCGCCGGGCGCCCCAGGTCCCGCCTCTGGGACCTGGAAATCCGATTCAATCCAGCCTACTCACCCAGCACGCGCTTGAAGATCGCATCCACGTTGCCCAATTGCCGCGTGTAATCGAAGGTGCGATCCAGCTTTTCCGGGCTGAGCAGAGCGGCAATCGCCGCATCCCGTGCCACCTCGTCGCGGAAGACCAGCTCTTCTTTCCAGGCGCGCGTGGCATGCGACTGCACCCGCCGGTAGGCGTCCTCGCGCAGCATTCCGGCTTCGGCCAGGTCGAGCAGCAGCTGGCCGCTGAAGATCAGGCCGCCGGTGCTTTCGAGATTGCGCTTCATGCGCTCGGGATAGACCAACAGGCGGTCGATCAGGCCGGTGGTCTTAGCCAGCAGGTAGTCCGCCAGAATGGTCGAGTCGGGAAAGATCACCCGCTCCACCGACGAGTGCGAGATGTCGCGCTCGTGCCACAGGGCGACGTTCTCGAAGGCCGCCTGCGCATTGCCGCGCAGCACGCGCGCCAGGCCGCTGATCTGCTCGGCCGTGATGGGGTTCTTCTTGTGCGGCATGGCCGAGGAGCCTTTCTGCAACTCGCTGAAGTACTCCTGCGCCTCGCGCACCTCGGTCCGCTGCAGGTGGCGCACCTCCAGGGCGATCTTGTCGAGCGTGCTGCCGAGGATGGCCAGCGTGGAGATATAGGCCGCGTGCCGGTCGCGCTGGATGACCTGCGTGGCCACCGGCGCGGGCTTGAGGCCGAGCCGCGCGCAGATGCGCTCCTCGTGCTCCGGCTTGAGATGGCCGAAGGTTCCCACCGCGCCGCTGAGCTTGCCGACGCGCATGTCCTCGGCCGCAGCGTCGAAGCGGGCCAGGTTGCGCTCCATCTCCGCGTACCAGTTGAGCAGCTTGAGGCCAAAGGTGGTGGGCTCAGCATGAATGCCGTGGGTGCGGCCGATGGTGGGCGTGTGCTTGAACTCCAGGGCGCGGCGCTTGAGCACGGCGAGCAGGGCAACCAGGCCGGCGCGAATGAGCGCGGATGCCTCCGCGACCTGCAAGGCCTGGGCGGTATCGACAATGTCGTTCGAGGTCAGCCCATAGTGCAGCCAGCGCGACTCGGCGTCCAGCCCTTGGTCTTTGAGCGTCTCGGCGACCGCGGTAGTGAAGGCGATGACGTCGTGCTTCACGTCCGCCTCGATCTCCTGAATGCGGGCCACGCTGAAGCCGGCCTTGGCGGCAATGGCCTCGGCTGCCGAGGCGGGAATCACGCCGTCCTCAGCCAGCACGGTGCTTGCCGCCGACTCCACCCGGAGCCAGCAGCGGTACTTGTTCTCTTCGGTCCAGATGCTGCCCATCGCCGGGCGAGTATAGCGGTCGATCAAGGGAGGACTCCTTACCGGAGCCGCATTGCGCGGCCTCTGCCAACTCTCGATTGTACGAGGAAAACGCCGTCAGGCGCGAGGAATGCCCAAACGTTCGTGCAGCTCATCCACCAGCAGCCCGCGGCCCGGCACGTAGGGCTGGAACCATTCGCCGTCGATCACCAGTTGCGGAACCGCTCGCTTGCCCACGCGGCGCAGCACCTCGGCCGAGGCAGCCGGGTCGCGGTCCACATTGATCTCGCTGTACGCGATGCCGTGCGCATCGAGAAACTTCCTGGCCGCGCGGCAGTCCGGGCAAAAGGGAGTGGCATACATCTGCACGTCCATGGCCTTATTTTAGCCTCCCCGCGCTGCCGCCGGCGGGGCGGCAACTCAACGCCGGCGCTACCGCCGCTCGCGAAAGAAACTCCGCAGCAACTCCGCCGACTCATCGGCCAGAATCCCCGGCTCCACCTGCATCTGGTGGTTGAGCTGGGGGTGGTTGAGCACGGAAAGCACCGAGCCGGCCGCGCCCGCCTTGGGATCGGCGGCGGCATAGACGAGGCGGTCGAGGCGGGCATGAATCATGGCTCCGGCGCACATGGCGCACGGCTCCAGCGTCACAAAGAGCGCGCAGCCGGCGAGGCGGTAGTTGGCGAGCGCCGCGGCCGCCGCGCGCAAGGCCACGATCTCAGCGTGAGCCGTGGGGTCCAGGTCGCGCAGGACGCGATTCTGCCCGCGCGCGACGATAGCTCCTTCGCAAACCACAACCGCGCCAATCGGCACTTCGCCCGCCTCGGCGGCCAGACGGGCCTCGGCGAGAGCGGCTTGCATGGGGTCGAGGTCGCCGATCATGGTCACCATGCTAACGCCTCTTCACTGCTTCTGTAACCCAGATATCGTGATAACCCACGCTAGCCGCAAGAACAAAAACGCGGTGCCCAAAGGGCGCCCAGGTGGGGCACCCAGGGCCTCGCGCACGATTAAAAATGCTATCGCGCCGCCGGCTGCTGCTGGGTCATGCAGTGCAGCGCGCCCAGGCCCCAGACCAGGTCAACCGAATGGATGCCGATGACTTCGCGCCCCGGAAAGACCTCGGCCAGAATGTTCAGCGCCACGCGGTCGTTGGGGTCGTGGAAGGTGGGAACCAGAACCAGTTCGTTGGCGATATAGAAATTGGCGTAACTGGCCGGAAGGCGCTGGCCGCGAAAGACCACCGGGCGCGGCATGGGCAACTCGACCAGCGTGAACTGCAAGCCCGAGAGAGTGCGGGCGGCCTTGAGGCGGGCCAGGTTTTCGGCCAGCGGAGCGTGGTTGGGGTCGTTCGCATCCGGCTCGACAGCGGTCACGATGGTGGCGGGCGCGACGAAGCGGCTGATGTCGTCGATGTGGCCGTGGGTGTCGTCGCCGGCGATTCCCCGACCCAGCCAGATCACCTGATCGATGCCGAGATGATCGTGGAAGGCCCGCTCCAGTTGTTCGCGGCCGACGCCGGGATTGCGCTGCTGCACATCGCTCAGCAGGCACTCTTCGGTGGTGAGCAGAGCGCCCGCGCCGTTGGCGTCGATGGAGCCGCCTTCGAGCACCAAGTGCTTCGTACCGTTCTTGTCTTGAATCGATGGTTCCCAACAGGGCAAGCCGAGCAGCCCCGCGATGCGGCCCGGGACCTGGTCGTCGAACTGCCAGTCGGAGTACTTGGCCCAAGCATTGAAGCGCCAGTTAGTGAGGCCTACCCGGCCTTCCGGGTTGCGGACGAAGATGGGACCTGAATCGCGGGTCCAACCACGGTTGGTGGGCCACTGGTGGAAGGTGACGCGGTCAAGATGCGCTCCGGCGCGCTCCAGGATTCCCCGCGCGCGGCGTTCGGCCCTCACGTCCTCGACCAGAATATGCACCCGCTCGTGCGCGGCGAGCAGGCGCACGATCTCCGCATAAAGCCATCGGATGGCCTGAAACTTTCCCGGCCAGTCGTCGGGGTTGTGCGGCCAGGCAAGCCAGGTAGCCTCATGCGGCTCCCACTCGGCGGGCATGCGGTAGCCCAGTTGATGCGGCGTAGTGTCTTTCATGGATTGCGCTAGAAACCCCTGAACAATTCTTTCGTGAAGCCGACCTTCCCTCAGGGGCTAAAGCCCCGTCGTTCTTGCTGGATTCATGTACGGGCTAAAGCCCGTACCCTTCAAGACACCGACTTGCACGTTGATTTCTTAAGGCTCCTTCGAATCTCCGTCAGTCGGCCAGGCATTCACGGGATCGAGGAACCGCTTGGTGATTCCCCCATAGGCGTCGATCCGGCGGTCGCGCAGGAAGGGCCAGTGGCGGCGCGTCTCCTCGATCAGCCCGAGGTCGATCTCGCCAAGCAGAATCTCTTCGGCGTCATGCGAGGCTTTGGCGATCACGCGGCCAAAGGGATCGGCCAGGAAGCTGCCGCCCCAGAACTCGATGCCCAGCCCGTCGGTGCTTTTGCCCAGTACATCGCTATGCTGCAACTTGACCTCGCCATGCTCGAGGCCCACGCGATTCACCGCGGCCACATAGACGCCGTTGGCGATGGCGTGGGAGCGCTGGATGGTTAGCCAGGCATCGTATTGCGCCGCGCCGAACGCTTCCTTCTCCGCCGGGTGCCAGCCGATGGCGGTGGGATAGAAGAGCACCTCGGCGCCCTGCAACGCGGTGAGGCGCGCCGCCTCGGGATACCACTGGTCCCAGCAGACCAGCGCGCCCACGCGCCCATAGGCGGTATCCACGGCCTGAAAGCCGAGATCGCCGGGCGCGAAGTAATACTTCTCGTAGTAGAGCGGATCGTCCGGGATGTGCATCTTGCGGTAGACGCCGGCGATGGCCCCATCGGCATTCAGCGTGACCGCCGTGTTGTGGTAAAGCCCCGGCGCGCGGCGCTCGAAGAGCGAGGCGACGATGGCGACGCCGGCCTTGCGGGCGACTTCGGCCAGCCGCGCCGTGGATGGGCCGGGAATCTCCTCCGAAAGGTCAAAGAGCGCAAGCTCTTCGCGCTGGCAGAAGTACTGCGTGCGGAAGAGTTCCGGCAGGCAGACGATGTTCGCGCCCCGCCGCGCCGCCTCCTCGATGCGCTCCACGGCCGCGGCGAAGTTCGCCTCCGGGTCCGCGCCCATGCGCATCTGCACAAGGCCCACGATGTATTTGCGCGCATCCGCCATAACTCTTGTCTTCCTCGATCCATCCCGCGCCGGCAGTCCCGCGCACTCGCGGCAGGGCCAACCCCTTCTATCCGGGTTGGCCTAAATGGTCTGCCGCATGCAACGCCTACTCGTCCAGAATCAGCACGGCGGCGGCGATGGTCGTGGTCCACAATCCGCGCTTGTCGCCCACGGCCGACTGCGTGATATTGCTGGTGCGCACAATCTTGTTGGAGATGCGGTAGATCTCCTTCTTCTCGTCCCAGCTCGTATCCGGATCGAAATCCACATCGAGAGTCGTGGCCAGCATCTCGGCGGCCAGCTCCTCGGCGTACTCGCCGGCCTGCTCCTCGGTCTCGCCAAAGGCGTGATGTTCGCTCAGATAGCCGTAGGTGTTGCGGTCGGCGGGTATGGCCACGCCTATGCTGGAGACCAGCAGCCGATGGGGTTCGCGCGTCGAGTTCTCCGCAATCACCGCGAAGACCACCTCGCCGTGGCTCAGGTAGGTGAGGCCTTCCTTGCGCGTAATCACCTTGCACCGCGGCGGAAAGATCGAAGAGACGCGCACCAGATTCTGCGAGGCGATCCCCGCATCCCGAAGCGCCAGCTCAAAGGAGGTCAACCGCTCCTTGTGTTTGCCCACGCCCTTGGTGAAAAAAAGCTTCTTCGGCACCATGCTTTTTCCCAATTCCTGTGTACCCTCCGTAAGTTTGAAGATCGCGATTTGCGTGGAACGTTCCCGCATGAGTCTATCGCATCCGGGCGGGTAAGGGGTGGAGTACGCAAGGATTTCATGGCGCATTTGCCCGGATGGAATTCGCCCGCCAGCGGCAGCGCTTTGGCAATGGGCCGGGAGCGGCGCCGCCGGACGGGGAGCTTTCGGGACGGAACATCGAGCAGATCGAGTATATAACGGCGTTGTAAAGCGGAAGCGCCGCTGCATTTGCTAAGGTTTTGCCATGCATATCAAGGTTCTGTCGACGGTTGCCGGCGCGGCTCTGGTTCTTGGGCCGGGGTTGCTTGCGGCGCAGACGGTGGATTTGCCCACCAGCAAACAGTTGATCGGAGAGATTCCGGGGCATCCGCGGCGGTTGAACAGCCTGCCGATGTCGATGGCCGTCTCACCGGACAGGCGCTACGTGGTAACCGTGAATGCTGGGTATGGAACCTACGAGTCGCAGTACGAGCAGTCGCTGGCGGTGCTGGATACGCAAACCGGCGCGCTCGAGGATTTTCCGGATGCCCGCACGCTGGAGCCGGCCGCCAAGCAGACGCTCTACTCCGGCCTGGCCTTCAGCGGCGACGGGAAGCGCGTGTACGCGAGCATGGGTTCGATCACCGACCCGCTGGGCGACGGCAAAGGCAAGACCGGCAGCGGGGTGGTGGTGTACAGCTTCACGGCGGGCAAGATCGCGCCGGAGCGGATGATTCATTTGCCCCTGGAACAACTGGCTCGGGGTCGAAAGACGACGCTGATTGGGGGCGTGGACGGCGATAAGGGAGTGCCCTTCCCGGCGGCAATCGCGGTGATTGGCGCAGCGGCGGGAGCTGAGAAGCTGCTGGTCGCCGGCAATCTCTCCGACGATGTTCTGCTGCTCGACGCCGAGAGCGGCCGCATCATCCAGCGCTTCGATCTCTCCGAAAACGATGCCGTGCCCTCCACTTTTCCCATTGCCCTGGCGGTTTCAAAGGACGGCGCGCGGGCCTTTGTCGCGTTGTGGAATGCTTCGGAGGTTGTGGAACTGGATTTGGCCAAGGGGACGGTGGGGCGCAAGCTGACGCTGTTGAAGCCGCCCAGCCCGGTGGCTCCGGGAACGCACCCCTGCGCGCTGGAGTTTTCGCCGGAGGGAAAGACCTTGTACGTGGCGCTGGCCAACCGCGATGCCGTCGCGGCGCTGAACGTGGGAGCGGGACAGTTTTCCGTAAAAGGGTACTTCGATACGCGTCTTCCGGGGCAGAGCTACTTCGGCGCCGAGCCCGAGGCGCTGGCGGTGAACGCCGACGGCAGCCGCTTATATGCGGCGAACCTGGCCAGCGATGCCGTTGCGGTCATCGATACCAGGAAGCTGACTCTGAGGGCATCGAAGCAGGGCATGGTCGAGCCGATCGGCTTCGTGCCCACGGAATGGATGCCGATGTCGATGGCATTCATCCCCTCGGCGTCCGGCGGAACGCTCTATGTGGCCACCGCCAAGGGCAAGGGCACCGGGCCCAATAACTTTCCCCAGCAGGATGCGGGGGCAAGTCAGTCGAGAAGGCCGAGGAAGACCACCTACATTGCCACGCAGTTATACGGCTCGCTGGCCACGCTCGATGCGGCCGAGGTCGAGAAGGATCTGCCGCGCTGGACCTCGGTGGTGTTGGAGTCGAACCGGATGAAGGCAGCGGAGGAGAAGATCGCCTTTGCCGGCGGAGCGAAGGACCGGATCAAGCACGTGATTTACATCATCAAGGAGAACCGCACCTACGACCAGATATTCGGCGACCTGAACCAGGACGGCAAGCCGGTGGGCAACGGCGACCCCAGCCTGACCATGTACGGCGAGGCGATTACTCCCAACCTGCACAAGCTGGCCCTGCGGTTCGGCGTGCTGGACAACTTCTTCGACTCGGGCGAGGTGAGCGGCGATGGGCACGTCTGGTCGACGGCGGCCATCGGCACGGACTACATGGAAAAGACCTGGCAGCAGGCGTATCGCGGCGAGCAGAGAACCTACGACTACGAGGGCGTGGTGGCCGAGGGCTATCCGCTGCTGCAGAAGATTCCGGATGTGAACGAGCCGGCCAGCGGCTACCTATGGGGCAACCTGGCCGCGCACGGCAAGAGCTACTACCACTTCGGCGAGTTCATCTCGACCACGTTTTGCGACGAGGCGCGCGTCGCCGATCCGAAGATGGGGCCGTTGACCCAGGGCCGCAACTGCGCGCGCCAGGCGATCGTTCCGGGCGAAGCGCTGCCCGCCGAATGGGGCGGCGGCGTGAACAAGTGGGCCTGGCCGATTCCGCTGATCGCCGCCAACGTCGCCACCAAGCCGGAACTGGCGGGCCACTTCGCCGCCGAGTCGCCGGACTTCAATCTGATGGTGCCGGACCAGGTGCGGGTCGAGGTCTTCCTGCGGCATTTGAAGGCGTGGGTCGCCGACAAGGAGCGGGGCAAGGACTCCATGCCGGAGTTCGTCATGCTCCGCCTGCCCGACGACCACACCGCGGGAACCAAGCCTGGCAGCCCAACGCCGAAGGCCTCGGTGGCCGATAACGATCTGGCGGTTGGGCGCGCGGTCGAGGCCGTCTCGCACTCGCCCTTTTGGGACGATACGGCGTTCTTCATTCTGGAGGACGACGCCCAGAACGGCGGCGATCACGTGGACGCGCACCGCAGCCTGGCGGTCGTCGTCAGCAAGTATGCTCCGCGCACGGCCGATGGCGCGCCCTTTGTCGACAGCCGCTTCTACTCGACCGTGAGCGTGGTGCGCACCATGGAGACGCTGCTCGGGCTGCCTCCCATGAACAACAACGACGCGCTTTGCTCGATGATCTCGACGCTGTTCACCGGCCCCGGCGATCAACCGGCCTACGCGGCGGACTACTCCAACCGCGACAACGGCCTGATCTACACGGCCAACGCCAAAACCGCCCCCGGCGCCAAAGAGAGCATGAAGATGGACTTCCGCCACGCCGACCGCGCCGACGCGCAAAAGCTGAACGTGATTCTCTGGAAGGACGCGATGGGCAGCGCGCCGGTGCCCGCCATGCTGAAAGAGCGCAGGAGGAAGACCGCGAAGACCGACGACGATTAGGCCAGCTCCACTTCGATCTTTTTGGCTTCGGGATCCAGCTTGACGATCTTGAAGGCGCGGATCTGGCCCTCGCTGAACGGTTCGGGCTTGGATTGGGCGGCGGGGGCGCTGCCTTTCCAGCGGGCTTTGAGCATGGACCCTAAAGACGACAGGTCGGGCTTGCCGGCGGGTAGGGGTTCGAGCGCGGGCGCTGCCTTGGTTGCGGATGGGGCCTGGCTGGGGGTGGCGAAGGCGGTGCGGCAGATGGCGCGGATGCCGTCGCCCAGCTCAACGTGAGCCAGAGTCGCGGATTGCTCGACGACGCGGCCGGAGACTCTGTCGCCCGCTTTGTGCTCGGCGATGTACTCGTCGATGTGGCTGGGGATGAGTTGCTTGATGCTGAGCTTGATCTGGCGCTTTTCGGGGTCGATGGCCAGGACCTGAGCTTTGACCACCTGGCCCACGCGCAGCACGTCTTGCGGATGGTTGATGCGCTTGTCGGCGCTGATCTCGCTGATGTGGACCAGGCCCTCGATGCCGTCCGTTACCTGCACGAAGGCCCCGAAGTTCATCAGCTTGGTAACCGGACCTTCAATCTGCGTGCCCGCGGGGAACTTGCTCGGGGCCTCGATCCAGGGGTCGGCGAGGGTCTGCTTGAGGCCCAGAGCGATGCGCCGCTCTTCAGGCTTGACGGAGAGGATGACAGCGTCCACGCGGTCGCCCGGCTTGAGAATGTCGCTGGGATGGCGGACCTTCTTGCCGTAGGTCATCTCCGAGATGTGAATGAGGCCTTCGATGCCGGGCTCGATCTCGACGAATGCGCCGAAGTCGGCGACACGGGTTACGGTGCCCGCGATGCGCTGGCCGGCGGCGAGGTGCTCGGGAGCTTTGTCCCAGGGCTCGGGCTGGAGCTGCTTGAGGCCGAGCGAGATTTTTCTTGTTTCCGAATCGATTTTGAGGATGCGAAGTTGGAGCTGCTGGCCTATGGAGAGCGCGTCTTCCGGCTTGGCGATGCGGCTGTGGGCGATGTCGCTGACGTGGAGAAGCCCGTCGATGCCGCCCAGATCGATGAACGCGCCGTAAGGCATGAGGCTGCGGACGGTGCCGCTGACAGTGTCGCCTTCCTTCAAGGCCTCGTGGCGGGCCTGGATGAGGCCGCGGGCCTGCTCTTCAAGGACGATGCGGCGATCGACGACCACGTTCTCGTCGGTGACGTCGAGCTTGGTGATGCGGCAGTTGATCTGGGTGCCGACCAGCTTTTCCAACTCGGCGGCGTCCTTGGCTCCGCTGCGGCTGGCGGGCATGAAGGCGCGGACGCCGATATCCACCGAGAGGCCGCCCTTGATGACCTCGGTGACCGTGCCGACGACGGCCAGCCTCTCAGCGAAGGCCGCTTCCAGGGCGGACCAGTCGCGGGGCTGCGCAACACGGAATCGGGAGAGCTCGTAGTAGTGCTCCTCGTTGCGGCCGGTGACGGAGACCGGGAAGCTGTCGCCGATCTTTACGGCTTCGGCGTTGTTGTCGAAGGCGGAGCGAGGCAGAACGCCTTCGGTTTTGTAGCCAATGTCGAGAAAGACCTGGTCGGCGGAGAGAGAGACGACAACGCCCTGCAACTGCCTTGCGCCGGGTTCGCCCTTGTGGGAGTGGGTGCGCTCGAACGCGGAGAGCAGGTCGGCGAAGGACTCGGCGGCTTCGCCGGTCTGGTCGGGGTTCGGCTCGGGGGCGGATTCTGGGCGGCTGTCGTTGGTCATGTTCTTTACAGTTCCATTCTCCCATGATTGCGCGCCCGGGAGATGAAGGTTGGTCTGCTTTTGTAGACACCGATCGGGTTGGGGAGCGAAAATGGCGATTCACGCGGGGCGCTGTGGATGGAGCGACCCCAGTCTTTGGAGATGCGGTTGATGGTGGAGACTGTTGTGCCAGGGAAACTGGAATTGATTGTTGGACCCATGCGAAGCAACAAGACCGCCGAACTGCTGCGGAGAATCGAGACGCGCCGGCAGTACGCCAAGCAGTACGTCATGCTTCTGAAACCGAGCGACGATACCAAGGCTGCGGCCGGACTGGTGGAAAGCCGGAATCAGAACGGCTGCGGAAGGATGGAAGCTGTCGAATTCCGGTCCTCGGATCCCTGGACGGTTCTGCCGGTTCTGGCGGCCACGGAACAGCAGATCGGCAAGCGCGTCGAATGCGTGGCCATCGACGAGGGCCAGTTTGTCAAGGACCTCTTCCTGTTCACCAAGCGCCTGCTTGAGTCGGGCTACGACGTGATGGTCTCGGGTCTCGAACTCGATTTTCGCGGCCTGCCGTTTGGCGAAATGATCGAGATCTCCTGGCTGGTGCGCACCTACTCAGGGAATATCACCGAGTTGGTGGCGTATTGCAGCTGCGGAGCCAAGGCGATCTACCCGCAGCGACTGATCGATGGCAAACCGGCTCCCTACGACAGCCCCATCATCATGGCCGGCGACTTCTACGAGCCGCGCTGTGCGGAGCACTTTGTCCTGCCCGGACGACCGCACTAGCAAGAGGCTCGCGCGAGTCCCTGGATGCGCATCTTGATGGATTCTTTCGGATTCCGCTCCCAGGCGCAGGCTTGACGAAAGGCGGTTGCTCCAAACTGTGCGTGGATGACCGGCAAGCCGGAAGCTGACCGGCTGCCGCTTTTCGATTAGGCTTTGGTTATGAGCGTATTCGACGAGAAGCGGGCGGAGCTGGAGCGGCACGAGTTCATGATGGGCGTGGAGCGGGGCAGGCTGGCGGTGGCGCTGGACCTGCTGACCGACTCACTGATTCTGGTGGGGCAGCACGGGGTCTACTGCGCCTCCAGCCGCAATCCGGCCAAGCCGGCGCTGGATTTGCAGGCGGTTCTGGGCGGCCTGGAGGGAGCCAAGGCGCTGATCCAGAGCGTGATGGAGGAACTGCGGACGCAAGGGTCAGGGATCAAGCCAAAGGCTCGCCGTGGCGAGGATCAGGGAACAGGGGGCAAGGGTTAGAGACCAGTGCAAACGTCTCTGGCTCATCAGCTTAGTCAGGGCAACGCAGGATTGAACGGAGATTCCCGGTTGCCTGGCCCTCAGAATCTCCGTTGCAGCAACCCGCGCTGCGGCATGTTCACCGCACACCACAGAAGGAGTTATCCCTCCCGCGCCTTCGGCGCCAGGTACTCCGGCCCGACGGGGTCGGGGACGGATTCTTCCACGATGCGGTCGATCTCGGCCATGGCGCTGGCATCGATCCTCCAGCCCAGCACGCCTTCGACGGCATCCAGTTGCTGGGAACGTTTGGCGCCCCATAGGGCTACGCTGACGCCGGGGCGGTCCAGCACCCAGCGGGCGGCCAGCTCCAGCACGGTCTTGCCGTAGCGCTCCTGGGCAAAGGCCGTGAGCCGCTCGACGGCGGTCATGTACTGGCTGAAGCGCGGCTCCTGGAACTTGGGGTCCACACTTCGAATATCTTGGGCGTCGAAGCTCATGCCGCGATGGACCCGGCCGGCAAGCAGGCTGCGGCAGAGCGTACTCCAGGTGAGCACGGCGACGCTGTTGGCCGCGCACCAGGGCAGCGTTTCGCCGTCGATTTGGCGCTCGAAGAGGTTGTAAGGAAGCTGGTTCGAGGCCAGCGGCGAGACGGAGCGAAACTCCTCCATCTGCGCCACGCTGAAGTTGCTCACGCCCAGCGCGCGCACCTTGCCCTGGCGCTGGAACTCGCCCATCAATGCGGC